>CABGHH010000012.1 GCA_902158745.1 Candidatus Methanolliviera sp. GoM_asphalt | reverse complement strand
TATGGATGAGTAGCGAAGCCATGCCGCGGAATGGTTTGAAAGAGGAGAACATGATATTGAGGCAGCTTAGCTTCTCTGCGATGACAGAGGTTTTACCGATACGATCGCATATATCATTCAGTAAGCGATCGAGAAATACTTGAAGGGTTTTTTGATATATAATGGAATAAAACCCAAGAGAACGCATGATTTGAGTATCCTCCTCAATGAAGCCGTTAAATTTGAAGATACTTTAGGGGAGTTCATAGATTTTTGTGATAAAGCAACCAAGTATTATATAGAAAATCGTTATCCCCCAGGCCCCTCTATCGAGTATAGGTTTGAAGAGATAAAGAAATCTCTCGATAATGCGTGGAGACTTATAAGAAAGATTCGAGAAAAAACGGGTATTCAGTAGTTTTAAGCAAAGCTCCCGATTTTTCTTCATAGAAAGATAGAGAGAACTGAGCAAGGGGAGAGGGAGTTGACAAGACCTTTGGAGATCTTTTATATAAAATCTTAAACGCGTTTTCCGGGCATATCTTGGCGGAGCTTTATATCGATGATAGATTGGGTAAATGCGGACCCAACATTCTTGGATGAACTGGAGGCTTGACTGGGATACAAAATTTCAAAACTCGGATATGAACCAGAATATATGATCGATAAAGGTTTTGAATCTTATGCAGAGAAGGGAAGAGAGATGTTAAAACTCGGCGAAGAGAGCTATGAAGAGAAGATGAAAAAAGGATATGAAGTATTGAGTAAAGAATTGAGCGATATAATGAAGCGCGTATGAAATAAGAGATATATAGGATAAAATACATTTTTCAACCATCTATCTCGTCCAGAGCGTATATATCATGTTTACCACCAGTTTAAGTATGCAATGAAGGATGTCCAAATATGCCAATATGCTTCCTTCGCTATCGGAGGTCATACAAATCTCAAATTGCTCTCCATTCTTTCTGACCTCATAATTTATACCCGGATCTATCGACCTCGCACCTCCCTCCAAACACTTCGCGTAGATTAGATAAGAATTATCGCTCAGTGGATTTGGAGTTGTAAATACGACTCTTTGGGGCGTCTTCTCCAACAGATCTATCTTCATCCTGCCCAATCCGTTCAAGATCCTGAAATATAAGAGGACAGAACTCAGATTACCTTTGTGCCTCATCTGAAGTTTGCTATACTGGAGTGTCTCTTCACCTATCTCTGCCAATTCCTCTTTATTAAAAGCCCGCTTGCCACTCCTTTCAAATCTCAAATCGTCTATGTAGACCAAGAGTATATTCCCGGCGGCCTTCCAAATCTTATCGTCTTTCGATTTTATCGCCTTTACCTTCTTCGGATCGATATTCGCAAAAGTTCCGATCTCTTTGGTTTTGAACGGGTTTTCCGGTGTATCTTTCCTTCCGTCCCATTCATAAGACCTCTCGGGGGAGAGATATCTATCCCTCGTGCAATCCGCCCTGATCCACCTCTCACCCACGTAAATCTCCGCCACGGAATGTCTCAATTCTGCATTCTCACTCTGGTACAACCCGCCCATCTTTGGCATCACATCCGAAATGGCTTTACCAGATATTTCTATCAGATGAAACCTGGCTGGAATTCCGTTTGCTCTGCATAAGGCGGCCAATAAATTTGATTTTGTGAAACAGTTTCCATATCTTTTCTCCAGCGTCTCGGATGCCTCTTCAAACTCAAAAACACTGGAGAAAGGTATCTCGTCCCTCACAAAGTAGAAGGATCTTACCGCAATTCTCCTATTGAGCTCTTCTTCAGTTAGATCCTTCTCCATAGATTGTGCAATGACTTCTTCTCTTATCTCATTGGCTTTCTCAATAATTAGAGGATTATCACAATTACAATATTCGGATGGCTCTAAATAGGGTTGAAAATCGGAGTTTATCTCTCCTGCTACATCCAGCATTCCGATACTCTGGCAGGAAGAAAGGACCAGAATAGACAATACTAAGAGTACGGATAGTGTTTTCTTACTTTTCATATCCCAATATCTGTCCTCAACTTCTGCTTCTCTTTGAGCTCTTTCAGTCCCTTCTCATCCTCTTCTGTCAAACTCTTCTGTAATCTCAACCCGCAACTCCTAAGTTCGGCCTCTGGAGCCCTGCCGATATATTTCATCGTCTGCGTCGTAAGTCCACACTCACACTCGAAAGGCTCCGTCAATTTTACGATGTCATCGGTTATAACAAAGCTGGGGAATGAGTGCATCGTCGGATCCCAAACTGATAATAATCCTTCTTTCCCGTAATCTTGGATTTCTAAAGTTTCTGGATCCCTTGTAACGGCTAAAACGGTTGGAGGGATGTGCATTATTTTTTCAGGACAGAAATCAAATGTTAAAAGGCTAGATTCTCCAAATCCGTAGACATCAAGTATGTATGGCTCCCATATTCCAAAGTGCTCGGATAATTTTTTCTTAAATTGAGCCTTATCAACTTTTTCACCCGATAATTTCTTCCATCCGCCGGCCATGAGAATAAAACACTGATTGGAACCATCTGGGTCCAAGGATAATTTTTCTCCAGTCTTATCCATATACTTCATTAGCTCATTCAATGCGTAGTGAAATCCAACAAACAACATCATCTTATTCTTTTTATTTCTTTCCTTTATAAGTTTTAGAATTTTCTCAGAATCAAATTTAAATCCTTTCAGATAGAAATCTATTGGAATAGCTAATAATTTCGTAAGAGGCATAATAGTTGAAAATGCATTTGTAATCCACGCTGAGGTCTCATTAGGTTCTGGAGTAAAAACTCCTGTATATATGTTTTTTAGAGATTCTTTATATCCTTCTTTTATAGCCTCCTCATAAGTTTTACGATTGCCGATACACATTCCATATCTTTCCGGATTTCCATCATATCTTTTTACTGCATCTTTTACCATTCTAATTGCCCAATGATTTATAGCCCATCTTGCTATAGGTATCCCAGTCCATAATAAAGATCTGAAATCCCTGACCAGATAACTGGGATTTCCGCTCGTTCCAGAAGTTGTCACCACCGTTTTTATCCTATTTGTGGGAATACTTGATACAACAGTTGTTTTAAAGGCCTCAACCGGCATCTGTGGAATTTTAAATAGATCCTCATAACTTTTTATCTCTTCCGGTTTAGTACCTCCATTATTCTCGCAATAATTTCTATAAAATTCGCATTTATCATAATGATAATCAAACGCTTGTCTTATTGCCTTAAACTGCCAATCCTTAAGCTCTTCGGGTGCCATGAACCACAAATTTGGATGAGATACAAACTGCCCGATCGGATCGTTCATCCCTTTACCTATGTGATATCCCATATCCAGCAAACTATTCACCATCTTCAGACTGGATACTTCTGCTATTAGATCCCTCAGTCCTACCTTACTTCTTTTATCTGTCGGATTCGTATCAAGCCCTCCAAAATCATTTAAATATCTTTATCCTATATATATATATATTTCTTTCGTCTCATCGGACGGATCATAACAACCCAAGTCACGTCTTTACGAGAGATATGTGGTCACACACCTCTGTGCACTTCAAACATCTGATACAGTTGATGGAGTTTGGATTCTCATACACCTTTATATCCATCGGGCAGACCTTCTCGCATTTGCCGCACTCTATACATCCCTCGTCAACCTTCAATCTAAGCCTGCTGAAGGCATTAAAGAGAGCTAATATTGCTCCCAACGGACAGAAGATCTTGCAAAAGGGTCTGCTAAATACCACCATCAAGAAGAATATTGAGACCAATATTGCCAACTTGAAGTAAAAGAAGGATCCGATCTCCAAACCATAGATCAAGACAGATGGTATTCCTGCCTCAAAAGTGCCCACCGGACAGATCATACAGAAGAATGGCTCCAAGAAAATTAAAGGGCCTAATATTACCAAAATAAGTGATATGAACTTGATAAAACCATATTTCTCTGGTATCTTCCTCTTCTTTATCGGTATCGGTATCTTGTGAACGAGATCCTGTAAGAATCCAAATGGGCAGACCCAACCGCACGTCATCCTGCCGAATAATGATCCTATGCTTCCCATCACCCCGATCGTGAAGAAAGGAATTTTTCCTATTACTAAAAAGCGCTGTAACGTTCCTATGGGGCAAGCGTTCGTCGCTAAAGGGCATGAATAGCAATTTAAGACTGGAAAAGGGATGTGCTTAAGAAAAGGGAGAAAGTAAGAGTTCATTATTATTAGAGATAATACCTGCACCCTGGTTCTCAATGAACCCAGATTTTTGAACGACATCTTTCCTTTCTATTTTATTCCTATGCATGAGAGGCAAATCCTCTGTGCATTGTTGTATATCACGCTCGGCTCTTTTAGAAATATTCCGTAGATTAAGAAGGCGATGAAAGAGGAGAGCGCTATCTTCCAACGGGCTATATCTTTAAAGATCATCGTCCTTCTGCCTTACTTAATGCAGTATGCATCTCATTTAAGAATTTGTCGGCGTTCTTAAAACCTATGGCCCGATGAATCTCGTGTCCTTGCGGATCAGTGAAGACGATGGTGGGAATAAATCTTATTTTGCCATACTTGCCCATGATCTCCCTTTCTTTATCTGTATTAACGTTAATGCAGACAAAGTTTTTCGATGATTCGATCACCCGTCCATCTGTGAACGTCTCCTCATCCAACTTTTTACATGCCCCGCATCGATCTGCGCCGAAATCGATCATCACCGGTTTATTTTGTTCTTCCGCCAACTTCATGCCATCGTTGTAATCATACCACAGAATGGAAGTTGATGCCGGGGTGGCAACGCCTACTACGCCGACGGCTACTACGAACAGAGCCGTTAAGAGCATTATATGTCTTATATACCTCTTCATCTTTCATCGCTCTCCTTCATCAGATACAGCCAATCGAATTGAGACAGGATGGATATAAACTTTATCGTCTTTTAAGCGAGAAGATCGCCACAAAACTCAACAGAAAAAAAGCAGTTATAGCACGCCCATCTCCGAAAGCCTGGTCGGTAAATACTCGTCCGTAACGAAGTCCAATCCGTATTTTGCGAGAGCCTGCTGCTCAGACTTCTTCTTGATATCGAGCTGAAGGTTTATCTCTTTTCTCCAATAGTCCGTGTTGAACCTCGGATCCGATAGCTCGGATTTTAGTGCCCCTATATCCTGATCACTCAGTTTATCCGATGGCAGGTCATAGTTCACGATATCTGATGGCTGGATTCCTATGAATCTGGCGTTCGGTGTGGCTATATATTCAGAGAGGTGTGCGCTCTTTATCGAGCCGTATGCCACTGATGCGTATATTCGATATGACCACGGATCTCCGTCTGTGAAGACCACCACGGGTATCTTAAACTCTTTGTCAACCCTTTTTAAGAATCTTCTCGTGCTCCTCGCTGGTTGCCCCTTTAGATGCACGATTATCGCGCGGTATTTCTCATCGAATCCGTTCTCCACGAGTCTATCTCTCATTCCCCCTGTCTCTATGGCAATGAGAAAGTCTGCATCGTGTTCTAAAAGATCTATTCTATCGACGTCCGTCGGAATCTGGTAACCTCCCTCCCCCACGTCATCCTGACAATGAATTTCTTTTAGACCCCTTCTCGTCTCTTCTCTTATTTTTATCGGACCTATTACTGAGGCACCATCCTCTTCCGGTCTTATATGAAAATTTTCGCGCTGCAGATCGCTCATTATCTCAAGGTCCTCGATTAATTTGTTACTCTCCTCTTGAGCACCAAATTTTGCCAAATCCCATCCTTCAGAGATGTAGTAGAGTTCCCTAAGCGTGGAAGATTTACCTCCCTTAAGCTGGTAGTTCAAGAAATCTATCGTATAGACGGTCTTCAAAAGTCTGTATGCACCCCTAACACTCTTTGCGCTTCTCGTACTCTCCGAATTACCATAGACCCACACGCAACTATCCTCATTGTACTCTATGTTATTCTTACTCCTCGTTGGAAGAATAAGGTTTGGGATTTCCCCAGAGCTCATCTGATCGTATAAACCCTCGACGATCGAGAGAAGATTTTTTGCCACGCCCCCTTCTTTTATCATCCTTTACCCCCAAAACACCTTCCCCCGATCGTCACATCTTTGACGCCATCGACGAATGGTCTCTCCATCTTCAATTCTTTTATGCTCCTAATCGTATATTTGAGTCTTATCTCATCTCTCGGTTTTAATTTGAGGCTCCACACCAGATAATCTCCCGCGGGAGAATCTACGATCTTCGCCTCCGGTTCATACGAAATTATCTCGCCCTCTGCTCTCTCATGAATTTTAAAATTTAGAGAGATATCCGAATAGTTGCAGAGATCGAGATAGAAATAGCTTCTCCCGTCTTCCTCTGCATACTCTTTATCGACGAGCAAGTTGCCCATTATCCTTGCTATCACACGTGAGATATCAGGTGGCTCTCTCTCTAACATAGAAGATGTTTTTTCCACGATCTTTGGCAGTATCTTCTTTATTATCTCCTCCTTTTCTCTTTTCTTCTTAAACTTCTTCTCTTTCTCTTTAAATATCCTCAATCCTCTGGCAACCTCTTTTACCCCGCGTTCGACCTCATCCAGGATCTCGCGAACGTCTGCTATCGCGTCTTTTGACTCCGATGTGAATGGTATCTTGGTGGATGCCAGATGAACAAGAATCACCATGGGCCCATATGGTATCCCACCGCCTCCTGATTGGGATAATCCGTAGTTCTTCCAATTTATACGCTCTATCGCATGCGTGATCGCACAACCCCCACCGCCATATAGGAGCGGAACTTTGTTCGCGTATCTCATCACCTCCACCCGCTCTCCTGTCAAAGAGCCCCCATATGCAAGACCGACCTCCACGAGAAAAGGATTTCCAGAATAAACCGATGTTGATCTCTTTGTGGTGAGGACAAAATCGACCAGGCTATCTCCCTCGATGCCTTTCTTCATTAGCTCCTCTCCTATTGGAGATAGGCAGTCCAACTGTGGGGCAGATATGTTTGATTTTTTTAAAGCATTTAAAAGCTTTTTTGCACTTTCTATGTTAAAATCTCTGGGATTTATCTCAGGATCCATACCTGCCCTCTCACAGATCTCAAAGGCGGTCTTTCTTCCTATCCTGGAAAAATCAGAGTACAAGAATGCCGCTAGTTTTCTGTTCTCGCTGTTCTTCAACATCTTTAGAAGCGTTCCAAGCTCTATCCCATAGGGGTGTGGTTTTATGCCCTTTGGACGACGCGGCATCTCATCCGTGCTCCGTTCAAAGACTTCCATCTCTCCATCTGGATCTATGAACGTTATCCTCGCGTGTGGGTTTACGATCGATGTCGCCCTCAGGTATTCGTGGACGCTCTGCTTTCTTCCCTTGATATAAGATGCCACCAATTCGACCTCGATTCTCGTTCCGTGAGGCCTATCCCAATCTTTGCTACTTTCAAAGACTATATCGGGCTCATTATTCTTCGTATCTATAATCATCTCACAATAATTGGCGGGATATCCGACACCAATCCTGGACGTGATCTTGGTGGGTTTTCCAGTGGTTACCTGCCCATAAAGAACGGCCGCCGAGATTCCTATCCCCTGTTGCCCCCTGCTCTGCTTCAAGGTATAAAACCTAGACCCGTAGAGAAGTTTTCCAAATACCTTTGATATCTGTTCCTTGACGATTCCCGGGCCGTTATCCTCTACGATGACTTTATATGCATCTTTGCCGCTTCTTTTGATCTCAACCATTATATCCGGTAAGATATCTGCCTCCTCACACGCGTCCAATGCGTTATCTACCGCCTCCTTCACCGTACTGATGAGAGCCCTCGCGACGGAACCGAAACCTAATATCTGCTTATTCTTCTCAAAAAACTCAGCCACACTTATTGATCTCTGCTTTTTTGCCAGCTTCTCAGCCACCGTCTCTTCCAAAATGAACTACCTCCAGAATTAAACCGAATCGTGAATGTGAGCGAAACTTCTTTAAGATGATTTATGTGTGGCGATATTTATCTCTTTTTAGTTCTTTTATCTGGTATCTTAATAGAAATGATATAAGAGACTCTATCGCTAAATTTTTCTGTAAACTTCTTATGCGTACCGGCTTGTATTGTTCGTCCTTTAAATATTTCAGGAATATGTGATACTCGATAATATCTGTAGATATCGCACCTTTTAGAGTAGTAATCGAATCCCTCATCCATCTTTCAGTCATTTTGAGGTGAACACCTTTATTTAATGTTGTTTTTGAAAACTTAATGTTATTTACCCTGCAAAAACCTATTGGTTATGTAGCATCCTTTTGTTTTTACAGTCCTACCGAAGGTGGACGCAGGTGTTGAGAGGGTGACAACCCTTCACTCGTACTCTATCGTCGCAGGAGGTTTCGGTGTGATGTCATAAACGACCCTTGATACGCCCGGCACCTCGCCCGTTATCCTGAAACTCATCCTTTCCAGAGCGTCCCATGGGAGCCTCAAGAAATCTGCTGTCATCCCATCCCTCGATTCGACCGCCCTTACAGAGATGATCCACCCATAAACTCTTCTATCTCCCTTCACGCCTGTCCCCTTACCTAGCAATGCTGCAAAGGCCTGCCACGGCTTATACGCCTTGATCTCTTCTTCTACAATCTTATTCGCTCTTTTTACGATCTTAAGTTTTTCTTCTGTGACTTCACCAAGGATCCTTACCGCCATTCCGGGACCGGGATAGGGCATCCTCTCACTCATCTCATCAGGGAGAGATAAAGCCCTTGCAACCTCTCTAACCTCATCCTTATAGAGATCCCTGAGCGGTTCTATCACCTCTTCAAAATCGTAATCGAGCGGCATACCTCCGACGTTGTGATGAGATTTTATCCCTCCATCGGATTCTATCCTATCTGGATAGATCGTTCCTTGGATGAGGTATCTTGCTCCCACGTCTCTCGCCACTTCCTCAAAAACCCTGATAAAGAGATTTCCTATCACTTTCCTCTTCTCTTCTGGTTCTTCAACCTCTTTCAACGAATCTAAAAAGCTTTCTTTCGCATTTATGGCTCCTAAATTCATCTCTTTAAACGTTTCTTTGATATTAGCCGGTTCATCCAACCTCATCAATCCCGTGTCGATAAAAACCGGATATAAATCACTCCCAATTGCTTTGTGAGAGAGATATGCACAAACAGAACTATCTACTCCACCAGAAAGAGCCATCAAAGCTTTTCCCTTTACCTTTTCTCTAATAGCTTCTATAGTCTCTCTTATAAAGCCCTTGGTATCCATATAGTCATCTCTAATTCTATTTTTAACTTTTTTGATCTTTTTTGAAATCTATCATAGCCCTGACAAACCCAAGAAAAGCAGGAGCGGGTTCATCAAGGCTGGACCTGAACTCCGGATGAAATTGGGTGGCAATGAAGAATCTATTGCTTGGGATCTCCAGAATTTCCATTCTTTCTCCGCCTTTTCCAGAAAATTTCACTCCATTCTCCTCAAACACCTCTATATAATCCGGGTTTACCTCATATCTGTGTCTGTGCCTCTCACGAATTTTGTCTCTCTTATAAAGTTCATAAGCCAAAGAATTTTTTTCAATATCAATCTCTTGATCTCCAAGCCTCATCGTGCCGCCCAAGTCCTTTATCTCTCTCTGTTCTGGAAGCAGATCTATTACACAAGAAGATCTTTGACTTTGATCTTCGACGGCAGGCGAGTTGAACTCCTCAAATTCCCTGCTCTGGGCATTGATCTTTAATACATCTCTTGCAAATTCGATAACAGAGAGTTGAAAGCCGAGGCATATACCGAGAAACGGAATATCTCTTTCTCTTGCGTATCTTATCGCGTCGATCTTTCCCTTGGTCCCCCTCACCCCAAATCCTCCCGGAACCAAAATTCCGTGCATCTCTTTAAGATAATCATCTAAATTCGTGCTCTCTTCCAAATCTTCCGCCTCAACCCATCTCATCTCTATCTTATGGTTATAATCTTCTCTTACACAGGCGTGCTTTAAAGCCTCTTTAACACTTAGATAAGCGTCTTCGAGCCCATACTTTCCCACAAGGGCGATCTTTATCGAGTCCTTATTTCTTTCGCTATATGCCTTTATCCTTCTATACCATCTGGTATCAACCTTCCGCCCATCTAATTTTAGCTTTTTGACTATATATTCTCCCAATTCCTCTCTTTCCAGCATCTCTGGGACCAAATATATGTCTTTTGCATCGTAGTTGCTTATCACGGCATTCTCTGGCACGTCACAGAAGAGTGAAATCTTAGATTTTGTCTCTTCAGACAAGCTGTCTCTGCATCTGCCAATGATCACGTCTGGTTGTAATCCCAAACTCTTTAACTCTTTGACAGAGTGTTGGGTGGGTTTCGTCTTCTGCTCCCCGATGTTATTTATAGGAACAAGTGTAACATGAACGAGGATGAGGTTCTCCTTCTTCTCTTCTCTTCTCATCTGCCGGATGGCTTCCAGGAAGGGCATACCTTCTATATCCCCCACAGTTCCACCAATCTCAACGATACATATATCTGAGTCACTCTTTTCTGCCACCTCTCTTATCTCCCTCTTTATCTCATCCGTTATATGCGGGATGATCTGAACGGTCTTTCCTAAAAAACCCCCTCGTCTCTCCTGCTGAATCACACTCAAATAGACTTTTCCGGTCGTTATGTTGTGATCACTCGTCAATTCCACGTTTAAAAATCGTTCATAATGCCCTAAATCTAAATCTGCCTCTCCTCCATCTTTTAAAACATAGACTTCACCGTGTTGGAAGGGATTCATCGTCCCCGCGTCTATGTTTATATAGGGATCTATTTTGATGACAGTCACTTTGTATTCCCTATTTTTTAGCATTCTCCCTATAGAAGCGGCAGTTATTCCCTTGCCAAGGCCGCTCAACACGCCACCCGTAACGATAATATACTTCATTCAAAAATCTCCGATTTGCCATCTTATATCAGCAGAAGCATCATCGCTATTATAAAAAAGAGTACCGCTGTGAGGAAGAGAAATATCTCCCACTCGGAATATATCCTCTCCACAAAGTCCCTTTCGTGAGATTCCTCTATCTCTTCTTTCCCTTCAGAAGTTATGGTTTTTGGAGAGATTTTAAGGGAAAAAACCTCCTTTGAAGGCCCATAAGAAGCCGTTACCCCCACCTGTACGTTATATTCTTTCTCATAGGGCAGATCTATCCTGATAGGGATCTTATCCTCTCCTTCGACGTAGAAATTGTTTTCTGGGAAAGAGACTACGCTTTCTAGACTTTCATTAACCTGAAAAACCGAAAAATACAGATGAACGGGGGTGCCATAGTTCTTTACCGAGATATGGGCAACATCTGTTCTTTCCACATCTGCCTCTACAGAGATCTCCTTCCCTTCATCTTCAATCTCTATCGAACCGTTCTCGATTCTATTTATCAAAATCCTTTGCCGCACATTTTACCTCGTATCTGGAGGAAGTAAGATTACGACCCCATTCTCGATAGGGTAATGTTCTTTGCATTTCGAACAACATAACCCTCCCTCGATGATCTCGTCTCCATCTTCTTTAGATATAAAATCTATAACGAGATCTCCTTTGCAAATGGGGCACGCAAATAGATCTATTATATCTCTTCTCATTTTTCACCTCCCGCATCTTTTACTGTATTCATAAAAAACGGGCCGAGAGGGATTCGAACCCCCGACCTACAGATTAAGAGTCTGTCGCTCTGCCAAACTAAGCTACCGGCCCTATTTGAAATAACATTCGATGTTAAACTCTTTGATATTAAACCTTTTGCTTTTGTGCCTTTCCAAAATTGCTCTCGAGATTCAACGCGAACAAAAGGGAAAGAGATGGATAGAGATAGAATTATTCTGCCGTTATTTCTTGCGTGAAATGGCACCTGACATTACGGGACGCATATTGCTCCAGCCCATTTCGTCGAAAAAGGAAAGGATTATGGTAGATGACATATAAGATCAGACAGATAAAAAGTATAAATAAAAAATAGGTGTGGAATTGAATTCAGCCATCGTCGCTATCGCTGCGATGACACATGCACGAGGATGGAACGGTATGTGTGGACTGAGAGTATAGGTGCAAAGATACCGATCCTCGGAAACAAGTGGATTGCGACACTAATCCCGATTGCAGTAGCATACTACCTTGGATTTACGGGAATCTATAGCTATGTATGGCCCATGTTCGGCTCCGCCAATCAGTTAGTTGTAGCACTGGCATTGCTCACGATATCGATGTGGCTTGCTAGCACAAAAAAGCCGGCTATGTACACAGCAATCCCGTGCGTGATCATGCTAACAACAACGATTGGGGCATTAATATGGCAGATACCTTACAATCTCTTTTATGCTGTTCCTCCTCAACCACAGCTGAGTCTGGTTGGAATAATACTGCTGGTCCTGGCTGTCGTGGTAGTCATCGAAGCTATAAGAACTCTAATAAGGATCAAGTCACAGAAATGAAAAACATTCATAATGCCAAATGTTCTTTACTTCATCCAATATTTCATTTGCTCCTTTGTACATACATTACAAGTGTTTCCATTCTCTTTGAGACATCAGCTAGGATCTTCTTCTCCCCCTCATTCAGATGAGGCGATACTTGTTGCAATCCCTTTAAAATACCTATAGCCTCAATAGCTTTGGCAATCTCTTCTAATGGTGCTGTCCTCTTAGCATCTATTTTTTCCCTCGCTTTCGCTCTTTTATGCTTTGCCCTTACATGCCGAGCCAACTCTAGAGGCGTGTCAAATTCTTCTCCACAATACTTGCACTTATATTTCTTTTTTATTTCTTCCATGCTACTAACTTTTCATCTTCTACTATATAATTCTTATCAATCCTCTAAACGATACTGTCAAGTTAAAGATATAAATTATCAGCATTCATATCCTTAAGCTGTTGAACGACTCGGTAGTTTTAGGATAAAAATGTAAGTAGAAGTTTTCTATCTGTCATCTATTACCCAAAGTTCTCCACCCAAATACCGTACTTCTCGGCGATCTCTTTGAAGGCATCTGCCAGATATTTGATCTGATCCCAACTCAATCCATACGTATTCAATTTAAATTCCCTCGTCGATCCGGGAAATATTCCGGTGATCTTTCGCTTACTTAGCTCTTCGTAGAGGAAATACCCCCTCCTCTTGTGTTTTTTAGCGATCTTATCAAACGAGTCCCTCGTATCGACCTTCGTCAATGTGTGCTTCCTCGGCATCTCGGATGATACTTTGTTTCCCTCGATCTTTAAAAATTCAGATAAGAAGAAGTTTGACTTTTTGATCTCCTCTTCCCAATTTTTAACCCTCTCTTTCACCTTCGGGAAAGATGCCATCATAGCAATTAGTGGGGCGCCCATCACCGTGCAACCCAAGAGATATGTCTCTTTAATTCCAAATTGACGCCCTGTTATATCTCCCTTCGATTTGGTCTCGGCAAATACCTTACCCTTAAATTCATCCGTAGTCGCAAGGATGCCGGTAGGTGCTGGAGACGCCATCGATTTATGCCCAGACCCGACTACGAAATCTGCACCTATCTTCTTTCCATCGACAGGCATCACACCGACCGTATAAGCTCCATTGTACAAGAAGGGAATTTCGTAATCTTCACATACCTTTCCAATTCCATAGACGTCGTGCTCGTTCCCGAACATATAATCGAAGTGAGATACCGCTATCAATTTCGGGAGCTTTTTACTTTTATTTTTCACTTCCTCGATCTTCTCCGCCGTCTTCTCTTTTGTAATGATATTATTCTCATCCAACGGAATTTCCCTCCATTCGGCACCGATGGATTCTATTGATAAACAGAGTGTATAATGTGCCAAAGAGGAGACCAGAGCGATGTCACCCTTCTCGAGCAAGGCATTTGAAACGATCTGAAAACCGTTCCTGGCCCCTCTCACGACACGGGCAACATCCATCCCAACAAATTCGGATAGTTCAGAGAAAAAATCTTGGACAGGAGGTTTTTTTATATAATCAAGCCTGAACGGTTTGAAACAGTAATCGCAGACCGAGTAACCATCTCCGTACGCGATGAGGGCTTTCCTTGCCTCAGGGGTTAGCCTTCCGGCAACCTGGATCGGATCAATATTTATAAAATCCTCCTCTCTCGTTCTAAGTTCGATCTTATCAGTTATGTATCTTATCTTTTGGCATTCTTCTTCGTCTAGGGTATCCTTAACGTTATTCAATATATTTTTGAACTTTTTCTTCTGTCCTTCGTCCAATCGATGGTCTGGGGCAGTCTCTCTAAGTATCTCCCTCAGGTCTTCGAGATAGAACATCGCCTTGTATATCTTTTGAATCATTTAAAAATCTCCTCTTTTAATCTTCTTTCACCATCCACCTGTTAAAGCATAGCTCAATTATACGAACATGACATTAACTTTTTTGCTTGTTAGATATGTGTGTAGTCAAAAATAAATAGGAAAACTTCGCCAAAAGCAACAAAAATGGTTTATGTCTTCAACGAATGATGATAAATGTAATTTCCATCATCTATAAAATGTATAACATCTTCCTGATAGGTTATTCCTTCCATCTCTGTTCCGATATCGGTTGCAAATGACTCTACGATCTTGCCATTCTCACAATTGATTTTATATATATAATCTCTCTCGTCGTCGCATGATATATATAGATATTCACCATGATAGACACCACCTTGAACCCTCTGTAGTATTCGATCAAGTTTTATCGCCTTCATGGGTGCAAAATTGTCCAAATTATAAACAAATATCTTATCTACACTATTGAACTCAGATGAATAGATACATCCTTTATCAGGATTTATCGCACACCAAGGCATGTGGGATTGAGATGTCTTGTGATACCCAATAGGGATTAAATTTTCTGCCTTATAGATCACAAAAGCCGCATTTTTATAGCTTGCATCTTCAACGGGTGCATAGATGAGACCACTGAAATAATCGATGTCTCCGATGTGGGTGTAACCCATCTCTCCAAGATCATAACCATCTTTTTCATGCCTTCCAAAAGGGATTAAATTTGCCTCTAAAACGTTATAATCTTCATCCGTCTTGTATAAGCAGTTCTTACCTGAGATATACCAATTTGATCCATCATCAGCAATCCCTTGTCTCCAAGCCGTATTGTATTCATAAGGAATTGGAGTCGCCTCGATTCCATAAGAAAGAATTGGTTTGAGAGGGCATTCGTCTATCACCTCACCAGAATCGCCCAGTACTTTTAAGCTGGCCCTCTCTCCGTTCACCTCGATTAGACAATAATTCTTACCGGGATAGAAATATCTTACATTTTTTGTCCAAGGCGCCTTTTGCTGTGCATAAAACGGCGCTCCTGCACCACCAGAGACGATCTGCCATACAGGGTATTTGAAATTTTGGTTTGAAGATCCATCGAGGTAGACAGGTGTTCTCCCATCTATGAGCATTCTGCTGTAGTTGTGTTCATGACCAAAGAATACCGCCACCACCTTGCCACTGTTGCTGATAGCCTCCCACAATTCGTCCCTGCGGTCAATGACATATGGTTTTTTTCCACTATACCACTGTGCGTCTCCCAAGTGTCCTCCATTTGGAAACGCAGGCTCATGAGCGAACATGAAGATATGCTTGATCTCGGAATTGGCCTTTGCATCGTCTAAGACCTCTTTTATCCATTCAAGCTGACCATCCATCACATACCCCTCGAGGTTACCACCATACTCCTCTGGATTACTGCACCATCCGTAGTTCGTGTTGAAGCTAATGATCCTGGTATTGGCGTAATCGAAGTAATATACGTTCTCATCGTAAGTTGGAGCTGTCCCATTCATCGAATCCTCTGCCTCTGGTCCATTATGTGGATTCACAAACTCCTCTGCAAAGACTCTCTCAGCGCTCTTACTCTCATCATCGTCCACTTTATCGAACTCTATGTTGTCATAGGCATCCATCAGTGCCTCATGGTTCCCCATCCCCTCATAGATCGGGATATAGCATCCTATCTGCTCTGACACGTCTTTCCAAGAGCGAAGTTGCATACGATAATCTTCTGTATTCGTGGTATAACCATTGATCAAATCTCCGCCGAAAAGGACGAAATCTGCACCGTTGTTATACGCATCGATCATGAAACGGCTGAGCTGGTGATGGTTCACGCCACCACAGGCTCTCTCTCCACCTCCAACACCTTCTCTAGAGTCGGACATGTGAGCAAATACAAAATTTGAATTTTTTGAGTCGGGTGCGGTCTTAAGATGATAACTCTTAAAATCTTTTATGCTATTACTGAATACGTCGTACTCACATCTTGTATCTGCAGAAAGTCCGGTGACAGTTATCTCGTGATGAGTTGAATGAGAATCATCATTATATCTTTTACCATTGACCTCTACCGTACCCATCGTCGGTTCGTCGGTCTCCCATGATATTATCGCACTCGTTTTTGTCAGACAATCCACAAAAGGACCCTCGATTACGCACGGTAACGGATAATAATCTCCATCGACGCGGAATCGACCGTCATAAAAGTCGCTTTGATCCTCCATCGTCGGAGTAGATACCTCTATTCGATAACAGATTACCCCACCTTTCTCTTTGAAGTTGCAGATATCGTATTTTTGTTTCTCAAATTTCCTTAAACCGATGATAACGGCGTGTGATCTACTCTTCTTCTTTAAATCCTCTGTTACCTCTACTCTATACTGTGGAACCTTTATCTCCTGCTCTGGAAGATAGAGCCCATAGTGTATCTTTGCCCTCGAAGTGGGAATGACCGTCTCAAATCTTATAATCGCTTCTCCTTTCCTATCAACCGTTACTTTTGGTTCACCGGCAAAGACGTAATCGGGTGTATGTTCTTCCTTTGGAAGGTCGGGATACTTGAATGGTTGGCCCAGATGATTATTATTCTTATCTTCAAGTGATCCTGCTAAAATCGGGCTTACAAGCCCGCATACCAATACCAATATCGTAAAGATTAAGAATATTTTTTTATTCCTCATATTTTTACCTCTTTAATATATCATCAATCCTCCTTCAATCCCATCCACGTTCGATGTGTCATCGGCGCTGGCATCTGTGAGCCTTTTATGGACTCCCAGACGATCTCATTGTGTCTTATCATTGGAGTGGCGTCTATATGTTTAAAGTCCATCGATAGGCATTCTTTTGCCCCATAGGCGTCCTCTGGATTTTTTTCGTCCAGTGGATAAGTATTCGACAGGCAATTGTATGGAGTAAAGTCCGGTTCATCTTTGAAGCAGTTCAACATCGGTATGGCCGAGGCATCGTATTGGCTCATCGGTGGAAGTCCCAATATTAACTCGATCGTCTTCAGCATGCTACAGGTGTTGTACATTGTATGATCTACGTATCCTCTCTTTGTATATGGACTTACCACAAATGCAACCGTCCTATGGCAGTCAATGTGATCTGGACCATTCTGTGCGTCATCCTCTATCACGAATATGGCCGTGTCTTTCCAGTATTTACTATGGGACACCGCATCGACGATCATTCCCAGCGCCAAGTCATTATCTGCCGTCATAGCTCTCGGCGTCGGTTTTTTAGGAGTGGTACCGTAATTGTGATCATTCGGCAGACGCATGATCATGAGTTGAGGTAAATTATCATCTCTCTCAAATAATTTAAATTCCCTTATAAATTCTTGAGCCCGCATTACATCCGGATAATCCAAATCCCAAGGACGAAAGAAGGGATCAAAATGTCCTTTTAAGTTTTTCATGTTTGTATAAGCAAGATGATCCGGCTTACTCTCGTCGATATGAATAAATTCACCATAGGATCTATAGCTAACTCCATCTTGAGCGGCAATATCCCAAATGTAGCCCGTGGTCGGATAAGCAGCCGGGCAAACTCCTTCTGATGGATAGAATCGTCCTCGGTCTGAATAAAAAGTTGGCCATGTCTTCTCGACGAAATCGGTGGCAATGGCTCCCATAGACCACTCATGACCATCCGCGCTGACTTCCGCATCAGTATAGAAATTGTCTAAAAGAACAAATTTCTCAGCCATAGCGTGATGATTGGGTGTTATCTCTCGACCGAATAGGCATAAATTCGGATCACCGTTCCCCTGGGAGAGGTCGCCAAGGACCTGATCGTATGTCCTATTTTCTTTGACTATATAGATCACATGTTTTATAGGAGAGCTTTGACCAACTCGACGGGGTATAGGAGAGATCTCGCTTTCATCAGCGAATTTTTCGCATTTCACCTCACTGAATCCGTTGTTTCTTTCAACTTGAGCGGTATATTCTGCTAATTTATCTTCGTTGGGAATATCGATGAATGATACCGTCCCAAGAAACATGCCGGCGATGTATTGAGTCTCTTCGGTCTTTTTCTGGTATGGATTTGGGCCTTTCGGATTCGGTTTGGAAGAGAGACCTTTGCCATTTGCCACATAGAGCATCTTTCCCTCCGGACTGATCTCCAATGCTGTTGGATACCAACCTACCGGAATTAAGCCCACCGTGCTACTTTTTCTTGGAATTAATCCAAATAACCTTGTGGATAGTTCAATTACGGCAACATCGTTATTATTGGCATTCGCCACATATAGTCTCTTTCCATCTGGACTTATTGACAATGCATTTGGTGTGCTTCCGAAGGGAGCATCAGGATAGGGTCTAAGTGGTATCACTTCGATGACCTCATCGGTTCTCGTATCTATTACAGAGACATCATCTGTGTTCGCGTCTGCCACATAGAGTTTTTTACCATCGGGGGATAGAACCATGTCATTTGGATGATCGCCGACCTCAACGGTGTCGATAACTTCTTCTCTTCTCGTATCGATCACCGAAATACTCGCGTCGCCCCAATTGCTCACATAAATCTTGTCTTTGAAAACTTCGACCCCATAGGGAAAACTCCCCACCAAAATTTTCCTCACTTCGTCATTTGTAAGATCGACGATCGCCAGTGTGTTCTCCAAATTGTTGGCTATGTAGAGTTTTTTTCCGTCGGGAGAAACTGCTATACCACATGGAAAGATTTTTTCGTCTTTTGATCCCAATGAGATAGAATCGCTTTTAACGAAGCGATCCTTTAAAAAATCGTAAATCAAAATTTTATTGTCTCCACCCCCTGATACATAGAGTTTCTTACCATCTGGGCTGAATGTTATGCCGTAAAATGATTTTTCGAGGGGTAACCTTTGAATCTCTGAGCGCGAACTTGTATCAATTATCGAGACAAATTGTTCGCCCCAGCCGTTGTTGGTGACGGCCAGATACTTTCCATCTGGGGTTAGAGCCATTCCCAACGGAAGGTCGCCCACTGGTATTTGCTGTCCTGCAGGGGTTAAGATCCAATGATTGGGAAGTAACACTTCTCCTCCAGGTAAAGTGCTCGGCTGACAATTTCCGAGTCGATCGGATTGAACCTGTGCTACCAAGACAGAAAGACCAATAATCACCACTACTATCAAAATCTTTTTCATCCGCCCTCTTTTATCTACGTATTTACTCCCATCAATATTTATTTATTTTGACAATCATATATATACTTTTCCCAATAGTTCTATATATTCTATGGGTGATGAGTCCTCCTCTTTTAATCTTCTTCCCCTATCTTCACACCATAAGGACACACATGGACTAAAACGGATCTCACCCAATCCAGTTCCTCCAAGCTCTTCTGTACGGCATGTGATATCTCATGTGCCCTTATAACCGAGATATTGGGATCGACATCGATATGCATATCCAATACCGCCTTACCCCCCATCTGTCTGCTCCTCGCCCTATGAATACCTAAAACGCCGGGGACTTCCATTGCCCTCTCTTTTATCTCTCTTAATAATTCATCTTCAAGTGATTTATCCATCAGCATATCGACGTTCTTTTTACCGACCTTGAAACCATAGTAACAGACCATCATCGCTATGATAAATCCTGCCACAGGATCCAAGAAGCTCAGACCAAATTTAGTGGCAAGAATGCCAAAAAATGCTACAACGGAGGATAAAGCGTCGCTCCTGTGATCATAAGCCGTCGCCTCTATCGCCGGGCTTCTCAATTCTCTCCCAACACTAAAAGCGTATCTTGCCATACACT
>CABGHH010000011.1 GCA_902158745.1 Candidatus Methanolliviera sp. GoM_asphalt | reverse complement strand
TCCAGATCGTCTGAATGTGCAATATATGAATGAAAGCCCATACCCTCCAGATACCACTCAAGATATGCCGACATCTCACTGCAGTCAAAATAATCTTCTTTATATTCTGGGAGCTTATCTGTGTTTATGAGGACCGTGTAGAGAGAGTTGATATCATGCTTCTCTGGGCGGTAACCGATCCTCATTCTTATCTCCTCTTTTAAACCCTCGTCCTCTGTAGTGTAATCATCTTCAACCATACCAGGACTCTTTTCAAGAACCGTGTCGTAATAATCTTCTGGGAGCTGCCTCTCCTTCTGTGGAACGCTCCCTTGAATAGCCTCTTCCTCTTCAGGGACAATCTCCTCCTGAACGGGACGTGCACTCAAATAATGATACGCGGATGCAACCGCTACCACCAAAATAATTAGAACGAGACATATTTGCAAGACGCGTCCCATCTTTTTGTCCATTTGATACCCCCTTACACACAATAGACAGGTTATAATAGATAAAAGTATCGATCAAAATTCAAAATAGGTAATCTTCCCCTCTTCACATTATCTTTTTTCATATACGACATCATATTCCGTGACCAGATCTTCTCCCACCATTTTTGTCTCTTTCAGCCTAACCCAGATCGATTCGTTCAGACTTTTTATACCTTCCCCCTCAACCAAAGAAGGCGCATCTCTCCCACCGACAATGAATGGTATATGTATGATCTTAATCTCATCCACGAGCCTATTTTTAAGGAGATTCCACGACAAAGTTGGTCCGCCCTCTACCATAAGTCTTTCTATGCCCCTTTTAAAGAGTTTATCCATCAAAAGCTTTAGATCGACCTTATCCCTCCCGCAGACGATGACCTCTACGTTCCTTTCTTTTATTGCATCTATATTTTCCCATGGTGCTCTCTCGGACGTCGCGATGATCGTCGGAGCGTCACCTTCCAAAACGTTGGAATCGAGAAGAATATCAGCTAAGCTACATGGGATCACTCTCAGGGGATTTTTTCCCTCTGCATATCTGACTGTTAGACTGGAATCGTCGATCTTTATCGTATTACAACCAACCATTATCGCATCGGATGATGCCCTCTGCTCGTGAAGAAATTTTTTTGATGCTTCACTCATATATTCCATAATTAGCTTGCTTGACTCTCCTCTTTTGGATGTAAGTCTGCCATCGAGCGTCATCTCCGAAAGTATAAATGTGAAAGGTCTCTTCAACAGAACCACCTATTTATATTGAGTAATATTTTTCTTATTCTTAAAGATCGAGGTTTTGAGATTGAATATAACCAAACATAGGAACAGAGTATCATCTTACGTTGATATTATTGCCAAACCTTTCGATAGGCTTAATTTAACGCCCAACCAGGTCACCCTTCTATCCCTACTATTTGCGTTTATATCTGCATGCTTATACTATAAAAAAGAGATCCATCTCGCTCCCATCTTTCTCCTTCTCTCTTCGATATTAGATCTGGTCGATGGAAGCCTCGCAAGGATGATAGGCAAGGAGACAAGATTCGGCGCGGCGATCGACTGGATCGCAGATAAATACGTGGATTGCTCGGTTATAATCGGCATAAGCCTGGGAGGTTTCGTCTCTCCCGCAATTGCCCTCTTCGCTTTATTTGGCTCGATGATGAATACTTTCATAAAGCCCGTCGCCTACGCCGAGATAGGCTTTGAAAAGCGGAAAAGAGGGAAGATAATAGATCCATTAGAGGGGGTCGGAATATTTGGGAGGCCTGAGACGATAATGGTAATCTTGGTGGCATCCGTTTTAAATATCCTTCTTCCGCGTGCGTTATTCTATGGAATCTTGATCATCGCTATAATGACGAACCTTTCTGCTTTGGAGAGGATCTTTTATCTTTATAGGAGGTTTGGATCACCATAGCTTCCCCGGATTCATTATATGCTTCGGATCGACGACCTCATTGAATCTCTTCCACAACTCCGTCAAGTATCCTGCCCTCTCTATACTCGGCTCGATGATTCCTGCATAAGGTCTGAACCAACCGTATATTCCCAAATCGAGAAGATTCTTCATCTGTCTCTTATTGTACTCTTTGAGTTTCTCGGCAAGATCGAAGTCGCTTCCGTCGTAGAATATGTCGAGTTCGACGTAACAGAGTTGACCGTGGAATCTCGCGATCGGATTCACGTAAAAATATACGTAATCCTCTGGAATCCCAACCTCTCTTGCGGTCTTTCTGTGCAGTTCGTAATACTCGGGGACGTACTTAAGCGGTCCATACAGACCGATGCAGTGATAGTTCCCCCTGATCCCAAAGACCATGCAGGATCTCTCCGTTCCGCCGAGCGTCTCGCGTTCAAAATTATCTTTAAAAGATTCTGGGATATCAAGCAGTCTTCCTCCGCTATCTTCGATTAATTCCCTCACTATCTTATCCTTTGCCTGAAATATTCCATCTAGCCCGTCTATAAGCAGACAGACGACGAAGTTTGGAAGTTTATCATACTCGAATTCGAAGCTTCCACACATCCCGATGAGCCAGCTCTGGTTATCCACGAGCCTGCAGCTCGAGACCAACTCTTCTCTTGCCATCTTCCTGACCAGATCTATCGATTTTTCTACATCTTCAAATCCGATGAAGTATGAACTCCTCTTCTCATACAGTTTATAGAGCTTCAACGTCAATTCCGTAACGACGCCCCATGTTCCGGGAGATGCAGACATCAGCCCCGCAATATCTGGTCCCAAGCCGTATCTGAAGTACGGAAGATCTCTATTCAACGCCCTCGAACCCGTCTGTATGATCTCGCCGTTTGGAATTATCATCTCAAAACTCAAGAGATGATCGTGCCCATCTATCACGGATGTCTGATATATTCCTCTCAGATAGTTATTCGTGAGTACGCCTGCCGTGAGCGGTGCATCTGGATAAGCTGCCCTCAAATTGTATTTTTTTGCTTCCTGTGTGAGAAGCGCGAAAGTTACGCCCGGTTCAACAGTTGCAGTCATCATCTCCTCATTTATCTCTATCTTATTCAACCTCGATAGATCGAGTAGTATGCTTCCCTGAAATTCTGGTATCGTCAATCCCCTAACGTTTATTCCTGTGCTCCAAGGTACGATCGGTATCCTATTTTCGTTCGCGAAGATCAAAATTTCCCTTACCTCTTCTCTATCTCCGGGTCTTACGACAAAAGCAGGCTTCTTCTTCGGAACGAAGTGGAAGTGCTGATCCCTCGAGTAGGACGTGCATATAGCGTCGTCATCCGTTGCATAATCCTCTCCAACGATCTCTTTCAACCGTTCTAATATCATTTTATCACTCCAATGCTCTATTGACAAGTTCTACAACATCATAAACTTTCATTCCATCTGAATTGTCATTCAGATTGTGCTTACAGAATGGGCATGCCGATACAAGCGTATCTGCAACCCCTCTTGCCTCCTTTATTCTCTCACGCGCCGACCAAGAAGAAAATTCTTCGAAAGCAGATCTCACGCCTCCTCCTGAACCACAGCACCATGATTGCTCTCTATTTCTCTTCATCTCCTTTATATTTGCTATTTTACTTAAAATTTCTCTCGGTTCCTCATATATCCCAAGATGTCTTCCGAGATGGCATGGATCGTGATATGTGACACCAATCCCGAGATTTTTTAGTCTTAGATTAGGATTCAACCTCTCAATGAACTGCGTGGAATGCAGAAGTTCGACGTTCAACTGGGGATAATTCTTCTTAAAAGTCATTAAACAGCCGGGACATGTAAATACGATTGTTTTCGCACCGCTTCTCTTTATCTCATCGATATTGTGTTCGATCAATTCTTTCGCCTCTTCCACCTGACCTATTCTTAAAAGCGTAGAGCCACAGCACCATTCATCTTCGAGTATCTGAAAATTCACGTTTAATTTATCCAAGAGCTCGATCATCGATTCCGATATTTCTTTCTCTCTGTATCTCGATGTGCAACCGACGAAGTAAAGAATGTCGCCTTCTTTCCGCTGATACCTCGATTGAACTTCTCCATACGCGTTGTGTGTCTCCCTTATCTTCTCGATCAGATCTTTATGCGCATCAAGAACCCACCCTTTTTCGACCGCGATTTCTCGCATCTCCTCAAAGATCTCCGAGAAATTAAGATCGACCTTCGTTATCTCCTTGCACTTTTCATAACATGCCCCGCAGAGTGTACAGGAATATATTATCTTTAATAGTTCGTCGCTCTCTTCTATATCATCATCCAAGATCCCTTTCAATATCTCCAGCCTTCCGGGGGCATAAAAAGCCTGAAATCCGTAGTATTCTCCGCTCGGGCATATCGGAAACAACTCCTCGCGCGGATGAAAGCTCGTTATAGTGCAAAGTTTGCACTTCGCACAGCGATAGATCCCATTTAATACCTCTTCTTTTTCCATATATTTACCTCATACTTTTAATTGTTTTAGGATGAACGTTTCACTGTAAGCAAATAGTATATCTTCTTTTCCATCCGCCTACAAACGATCTTTTCTTCATCGGCATAATTATTCCTCAAAGACGTCCAGCGCAGAACAAGCCCTGCATCGCACGCATCCAGCCTTACTTTTTTTCCATGAGAGATTTGCATCTTTTATGATATCAGAGACTGATTCATATATATTTTTCATCCTTTTAAAACTTGGAGGAACTTCGTCTTCCAGATATGTTCCGGGTATCGGACTCAACGGGAGGACAAATGGATAAACGCCTAAATCAACTAATATCTTGCTCCCATCTATGATCGATTCGTCGCTTTCCCCCAAACCTGCTATTATAAAACTGCTGACCTGGTTCTCACCGAATATATCAACCGATCGCTTCCACGCTTCCACATATCTCTCAATTCCTATTTTCGCCTTTGCCGGTGCTATATATCCTAATACCTCTTTATCGAAGGATTCGATATGTATCCCAACTGTATCAACGCCATTTTCATAAAGATCATCGATACATGCAAGGTCTTTCGGTGGTTCGAACTGCACGTGAACCGATATTCTAGCGGATTTGATCGCTGACGCACATCTGGACAACATCCAGATTCCCCTATCTCTTCCTCTTACCGTCCCTGTCGTCAGTGTGGCATGTGTCACACCGTCCAATCGCTTCGCCGCCTCCGCGACCTCTAAAAGCTCTTCCGGCTTTTTAACTTCAACCGTGACCTCCTTGGATAACTCTATCCCACAGAACTTGCACCTCTCTGGCGTATTCCAATAGATGCAACGCTGAACTACGGTCGTAGCGAGGCAGTCTTCTCCGTGAAGGAGCGCAATCTTCTTATAGGGTATCCCATCTTTCGTCTTGAGATCATAAAATCTTGGTCTTGGAACCCTTACTTCGGTGATCTCTTCGTCTTCCTTCCTTAAAATTCCTATATTTCCATCCAATTCGATGTTGTATGGGGATTTCGATACGAATTTAGCAAATGTTGGAGCGCTAACAACAGTATCTCCAAATATAAACATATTCGAGCCGGCCGGTCCAGCACCACCTTTTCTTCCCTTATTTCCTGCTAATACCCTTATTCCATTACTCTGGAGGCCTACTTTCAGGTCTTTTATATTCATATTATAGATTGAGTATCTTTAATCTATCTCCATCTTTTCGAAGCAATACGATCCCAAGATCATCAAAACGACCGAAATTACAAGCAAGATGACGAAATCATGAATCAACGGAAATGTCGAATAACCGACGAGACTTCCGCGTAGCCCATCGATTCCGTATGTGAATGGGTTTAAGCAGATGATAGATTTAATCCAATGCGGCATCATCTCCATCGGGAGAAAGGCGGGTGATGCAAAGAATATCGGCATCTGTATCATGCTTATAATCGACATGAATCCTTCCATATCACCCAATTGCGTCGCAAGGATCACTCCAAATCCGATAAATGTGGCACATATCAGAACCATAAAGACGATCGAGAGTAATAAACCGGATACTGAAGACACATTAACGCCCATAAACACGCTTATTCCTATTATCATGAATCCCTGTATGATTGAGGTGGTCATACCCCCAAGACTCCTGCCAAGCATGATCGATAATCGGTTGACCGGCGCGACCAATACCTCTTTCAAGAACCCAAATTCTTTGTCCCAGAGAACGGATGCTCCTGCCATCATCGATGAGAAGAGTAACGTCATTCCAAGTATTCCGGGCGCCAGATAGTCGAGAAAGTTCATACTTTCGGGTATGCCCGGCATCGAGCCAGACGGTAAAAGGCTAAGTGGTATGCCAAGAAATGCGAGGAAGAGAAGGGGCATCATAAATGAGCTGACGAGTCTCGCCTTCATCCGAAAAAATCTTATCATCTCCCTAAGCCACATCGTGTACATCGGCAAAGGATCGATTATTTTCATTTTATCTCCCCTTTCTTCTTCATTCCCTTAACACCTCCCTCAACATCTCTTATCGCCCTACCGGTAAAGTGCAAGAATACATCTTCCAGGCTTGGTTTATGTTCATCGATGGACGATATGATGAATCCATTTTCGTCTGCAAAATCGATAAGTTCAGGCACTCTTCCATCGCCACTCTCTACATTCAGTAATATTGAGTTGCTGTACTCCTCGGCTCTCTTCACCCAGTCGAGCTTTTTTATCGTCTCCATAAAATCGCCATTATTTCTGTTGGCATTTGAAAATCTACGATTTTCAAGTTTGCGAACCTTCGGTTCGCAATCAATTTGAAGAGAGATCAGATTGGTTCCTACCGCCTCCTTCAGCTTATCAGGTGTGTCTATCGCTACTATCTTTGCTTGATCGATGATTACTACCCTGTCACAGAGATAATCCGCCTCTTCTATATAATGGGTGGTGAGCATTACGGTTGTGCCCTCCTTCTCCTTCGCCCTTCTGATCTGATTCCATAGATCCATTCTTGCTTTTATATCGAAACCTATTGTCGGCTCATCGAGAAATACTACCTTTGGATCTGCCATAAAACCTCTTGCCACCTCAAATCTGCGTCTAATTCCCTCGGAGACATTATTAAGCCTAATATTTTCCTTACCATTCAATTCAAGTAAGTCCATGACTTCCGAGATCTTTTCCTTCCTTTCTTCCTTACTCATAGAGTACATTCTGGCATGAAAATCCAAATTCTGTCTGCCCGTTAAGAAACGATCGCTAGATCTGTCCTGAAATACGACCCCTATATAACTTCTGACATGATCTCTCTCTTTCACCACATCGTAGCCACAGATCTTGGCTGAACCAGAAGTTGGACGTAGAAGGGTCGTTAACATCTTTATACAGGTAGATTTTCCAGCCCCATTTGGGCCGAGAAAGCCGAATATCTCTCCTTTCTTGACCATAAAGGATATGTGATCCACGGCTACGAGATCGCCAAACTTCTTTGTAAGCCCATCAACCTCTATGATGTCTTCCATATCTCATTCTTCCTCGATCTTCTTCCCGGTATAATGTAAGAGGGCATCATTCAAGCTCGGTCTATGCGATTTGATGGAGGAGATGATAAATCTATTCTCTCGGGCAATCCTTACTATATCGGGTATCCCCATTTCTCTCTCTTTCATGCTCAACTCCAATAAATCGCCACGTTCTTCAATCCTTTTAACATATCCCATCCCCTGAAGCAACCTTATAAAATTCTTCTCCGATCCCTTTGATAGCTTGAGAAAGATTATATTCTCTCCTATAGATGCTTTTAATCCCTCAGGTGTACCAGTTACAACCAATCTTCCTTTGTCCAT
This sequence comes from Candidatus Methanolliviera sp. GoM_asphalt, assembly GCA_902158745.1. Classification (GTDB taxonomy): domain Archaea; phylum Halobacteriota; class Methanoliparia; order Methanoliparales; family Methanoliparaceae; genus Methanolliviera. Next base: position 12,429 of record CABGHH010000011.1, on the reverse strand, counting down.
GATCGCCACCCTATTGCAGAGGTAATCGGCCTCCTCGATGTAAGATGTTGCCAAGAATACGGTCATCCCCATCTCTTTATTCACTCGCTTGACGTAATCCCATAGATATCTTCTCGTCTGCACATCGACGCCTATCGTTGGTTCATCCAAAAATAGAAGATTAGGATATGTGAGCATTCCCCTCGCTATCTCAAGTCGGCGCAACATGCCGCCGGAGTAATCCTTGACTCTCACGTTGGCATTATCTGTTAATCCCACCGTATTCAAAACGTCAGCTACCCTCTTTGCCCTCACCTTCTTCGGCAAGTTATACATTCTGGCGGTGAAATCTAAATTCTGCTTACCCGTTAGATAGGTATCAACAGCTTGCTCCTCAAAGACCAGTCCAATGGATCTTCTGACGTCGTCTTTCTCCTTAAGGATATCATATCCACAGACGGTGGCTGATCCAGAATCGGGATTGAGTAGAGATGCCAGCATCAATATGGTTGTCGTCTTTCCAGCACCGTTTAAACCGACCAATCCAAATATCTCGCCCTTTTTAACCGTAAAGCTAATGTCATCCACCGCCAAAGAACCATTGAATCTTTTGGTAAGTTTATTTACCTCTATGATATCTTCTATCTCTTTGCTCACGATATCCATTGTGTTGTCATCTTACGATATACAAATTGTTCTATTCATATCTAACCGCTTCAGCCGGACTCATCTTGGACGCCTTCCACGCAGGATATAGTCCTGATAGAACGCCGACGATGATGGCGATTGCCATCCCGGCGAGTATAACCTCCGGTTTAACCGATACCGGGATCTCTATATTTTGAAATGAACCGATGGCGCTTATGATCTTTGATGCCGCTATGCCGAGAAGACAGCCAAACACCCCTCCGATGGCGCTTATGATCGATGTCTCTGCTATAAAGAGGGATAAAATATTTGAGTTCTTTGCCCCGATCGCCTTCATTATCCCTATCTCATGCGTTCGTTCCATAATTGACATGAACATCGTGTTCATTATACCCAAAGACGCTACGATGAGAGCTATAGCCGCTATAGAACCCAAAAACAGCCCCAGCATAGATATTATTCTCTCAAAGATCTCTTTGAATTGTGACATCGTCATCACGAGCGTGAAATTTTTGCTCCTGTGGTTCCTATCTATACCCTCTTTTATCTCATTCGCTATCTTATCGGACTCTCTCGCGTCCTTGACTTTTACGAATACCGTAGAAACTGTTACTCCCCCGAAGAGATCCTTTGCATCTTTATCTGTGATCAGTATCGATGAATCTACCGGGAAGAGATTCGTGGAACCCGCCCTCTCTGATATTCCGACAACCTTGAATTCTTTTTTCCCTATCTTTAGGGAAGAGTTGAGATGGATATGACCAAAGAGGTTCTCTGCAATTGTGCGTCCAACCACACACGCCCGCTTATCGCTCTCTTTCAACATCCTTCCATCCGAGATGGGAACATCCCCGGAGACCCGCTGGAAATCCGTTGGATTCACTCCATTTATCGGGACGTATTGCATCTCTCCACCATATTCTACATCACTTATCTTACTTATTCGTGCATCAGTCCACTTTACACCATTTATTCGCTTTATATCGGCCAGATCCTTCGGAGTAAATCCGATACCGGATGAGAATCCTCCGGTGGAGGGCGTCACGACGATCACATCCATACTCCCACTCATCTCTTTAGTTATGGCATCGTTCATGCCGTATCCGATTGATATCAATGCCACGAGTGCCGCGATCCCGATCGCTATCCCCAAAATAGTCAGTATAGATCGCACCTTTCTCTCGCCTATATTTCTAAGTGAGGAGGAGATGATGTCAAACATTTAAAAATCTCCGTTTAAGATCCTTCCATCCTTCATCTTCACGATTCTCCCAGCACTTTTGGCAATCTCCGCATCGTGCGTGACAACAATGATCGTCTTACCCCCGCCATTCAACTCCTCCAGCATATCCATGATCGCCGCACCCGCCGTGCTATCGACGTTTCCCGTCGGTTCATCTCCCAATATTATCATCGGATCATTTGCGAGAGATCTTGCTATTGCCACCCGCTGTTGTTCTCCGCCGCTGAGCTCAGATGGCCTATGATAAACTCTATCTTTCAATCCAACCCTTTCCAAAAGCATCTTTGCCTTCTCCATCCTTCTTTCTGTATTAACGCCCATAAAATATAGAGGAAGTGCAACGTTCTCCAACGCGTTCATCGTATGTATCAGATTGAATTGTTGAAATATGAAACCTATACTCTCCCTTCTGATCTTTGCCAGTTCATTGTCACCAAGTTTTGAGAGGTCTTTTCCGTCGAGAACGATCATTCCTGCGGTCGGTCTGTCCAGACACCCTATCATATTGAGGAGAGTAGATTTTCCTGATCCTGATGGGCCCATAATAGAGACAAATTCTCCCTCTTCGATATTCAGATCTATCTCCCTCAGGGCGTGCACCTTAATCGTGCCTGCCTGATATGTCTTCTCCACTCTTTTTAGAGAGAGCATTATTTCCTTCTTCGCATAAGTATGCCGAGAACGACGAAGATTATCAGGAAGATCGGTATCAAGGAATATCCGTACCCCACCTCTGTCTGTGCAGGAAGAAGATTGAGGTCTATCGTATAATCCCTCGATTCGTAATAGTTTTCACCGCTCTTATATCTTACCTTGAATCCGATCTTCTCTGTTCCCTCCTTTAAATTATCTGTATCGATCTTGAAGCTTATGGGAAAGGCATCGTTTGGCTCCATGGCTCCTATGAATGCCTCAGAGGGGAATGCATCTTTCGTTGTCGGGATCACCGAGACCGCATCTATCTTTCCCGACCTTCCGTTTATCACTTCCATCTCTATCTTTGCCTCTTCCCCTGGAGGTACGGGTTCTGGATGCTCTACAAAGACGATCCTAACCTCTTCCTTATCTTCCGCCTTCACCGTCTTTTTAAATATCTCCTCGTGCAGATTGCCCCCATTCTTGTATTGAACGATGAATTCGATCTCTTGCTCTCCCTTGGTCCTCGGCGCGACGGAAAAAGTTATCTCTCTCGACTCGTGGGGGCCCAAACCAATGATCTTCTCCTCTTTCTTTGCCCCTCCAAGCATCTCCGAGTATTGTTTGGATAGATCTTCAAACTGAGATAACAATCCTTCCGATTTTTTTTCTTTCTCAAGTCCTTCTTCCTCAATTGTGGTGGAGCTTAATAGAATCTCCTTCGGCATGAAATCAAATTTTCCAACAGGTTTGACCCTCACACTATAGATGGGATTTGGCCTGTTATTCACCACCAGCAGCTTTATCTCTTCAGATCCTTTTAGGGAAACGCTCTCTGGAATATCTTTCTCTAAAATTTCCACTGTGCTATTGTCTATCTCGATTGGAATTGGAAACTTGATCTCATCTCCTCCTCTAACGATTATACATAATTTTAGGAAATATGTTCCGTCTTTTAACCCTTTCGGGACACCTATCGGAAAAGAAAGTTTCATGCCCTCCGATGAAAGTTCTCCAAGATTAGAATATCCTTGATCACATTCTATCTCATCGCTCTCCAGATAGACTTTCTCTACCTCAGCTCCCCTCCGGGAGAATAGACCGCCTCCTCCTGTATTCCCAATATTTACTTCCAAGAGCCCGTGATCACCCGACATGAACGACTGGGGATTCGTCTTATAATCGGTGACCGCTACCTGTGCAGATGATAAATTTATCGGCAGGAGTAATGCGGCTAAGACGATGCCAAGCAAGATCCATTTTTCTCTTCTACGCATAATGCTTTATCCTTATCAAAAAAGGTCTATATTTAATTTTTCCCATAGAGTCTCAAAAATCGCGATGGCATAAGATTTATATATTAAAGGTAATCCGAGAAAAACAACTGGGGATATCAGATGAACGAAGTTGATAAAAAATTCTACGAGACATACAGTAAAAAGACCAAGATCAAAGAATATCAGAGATCTGGCAAGAAGATTTTGGGCTCGTTCTGCAGCTACACGCCAGAGGAGATCATTCATGCCGCAGGGCTCGTTCCGATTCGCATCTTTGGAGAGAGAACGGATATGGAAGAAGTCAACACCCACGTATCGAGCTGGATCTGTTATTACGCCAGAAGGGCTCTTGAGGATGGGTTGCGGGGAGATTATGAATTTTTGGACGGCATCGTCTCGGTGACATCCGACGACACGAACATGCCGATGTATTCGATATGGAAGAAGGAGGTGGGCGCCAACTATGCGTATCTGGTCCAACTCCCGTTCGCAATAAACGAGACTGCCATAAAATTTTATACCAAGATACTGAAGAAGTTCAAGAGATCTTTAGAAGAATTTTACTCGGTGGAGATAACGGATCAACGTTTAAAGGACTCCATTAAGATATACAACAGATCCCGAGCCTTGCTTCAGGAGCTCTATGATCTAAGAATGTCAACGCCACCGAAGATCTCCGCATCCGACACGTTAAAGATCATGTTGGCCAGTTATTCGATGTTAAAAGAAGAATTTAACGATCTTTTGGAAGGATACCTGACTGATTTGAAGGAATCAGAACCATTAAACGATGGAAAGGTTAGAGTTCACGTCTCCGGTACCGTTCTACACGACGTCGAACTTCTTGAGATAATAGAGGGTTGCGGAGTGGATATTGTATCCGACGATCTGTGCACCGGGTCCAGATATTTCAGTTTTAATGTCGATGAAACATACGAACCGATCGAGGCACTTTCGAGGGGATATCTATCGAGTAAGACGACATGTATGACGTGCAGCAGACAAGGCGTATATCCTCTGGATGAAAGATTATCCTATATCAGAGATCAAATCAAAGCGTCGGGTGCAGACGGCGCGATCATACTCGGGGATAAAGGCTGTGATCTATGTGCGTACGAACTACCAACGATGCGAAAAGAACTTGGAAAGGATATTCCTCTATTGTACCTTGACGTGGACTTTCCCCTTGCCACCGAACAATACAAGACGAGGGTGGAGGCTTTTGTGGAGTCTATAGAAGGGTGATTATATGGAAAAACAAGAAGTGAATCATTTGGGATTTGGGAAGTTCTTTGGTCCGACATATAAGAAGCATTTGATGCGACAAAAAGAGTTTTTAGATCGTGGAAGACCCTGCGGTTGGTATTTTGGCTATCATCCTGCAGAGATGAATTACGTCTTCGACGTCGTCAACATATTTCCAGAGCAGTATTCCGCATACTGCGCATCGAGGGGCGACAGCGGAAATATGATCGACGATTATCTCAGCCTTGGCTACGGCAGCTTCCTCTGCGACTATTTCAAATGTTCTGTCGGCGCCATCGACAAACCGGAGGTAGCGACAAAACCGCTGATGCCGAAACCGGACTTTACCGTTGATCATCACACGATATGCCTCGGACACCGCCAGATGGCAGAAGTTCACGCGAGGATGTACGGCGTTCCGAGATTCAGCCTGACGTTTCCATATTTGAGGAAGGAGGACATAGGTTCTTATGATCAGATAACGAAGGTCACTGAGAGGATGGATGAGGACGTGTTGGAATATGCAGTCTCGATCATTCACGAGTTTATCTCGTTCTTAGAGAAGATGACGGGCGAAGAGATGGACGAAGATAAGTTTAAATCTGTGATGAAGACTTCAGAGGAAACTACAAAACATTTCACCGATGTATTAAAGCTTTTCATGTCTAAGCCTACCCCCGGAAGCCAGAGAGACCTCGCAAATTTTCCTTTCATCGGTTTCTTCATACACGGAAGTGAATATGGTTTGGAATACGTCGAAAAATGTCATGAGTTGATTAAGGAGCGGGTAAAGAAGAGAGAGGGGATCGTTCAGGATGAGAAATTCAGGTTGATAACGCACGGGATCATGCCATGGCATACGCTCTCGCTGTATGACTATATGGAAGAGTTGGGAGCGACATTTCCTTTAAATCCCTATGCAAACTGCTCGGCGGTTCTGCATGATTCTAAAAGGCCGTTTGAGAGTATGGCGAGAAGGATGAGCAATTTTTGCAACGTCGAGCATGAAGGGATGTTGGATGCACTGATCAAAAATGCAAAAGAATCGAAGGTCGATGGAGCGATCCTATTTGAAAATACGGGATGCAGGATCGTCAGTTTGGTGATGAGACCGATAAGAGACGCACTCTATGAAGAGCTGGGCATTCCAAGTCTGATCGTCGAGGCTCCGCAGTGCGATCCGAGGGCGATGCCGGTTGAGAGGATGAAGACCCAAATAGAGGCGTTCTTGGAATCTTTAGAGTGAACATGTACTTCTGTGGCATAGACATCGGATCTTTGACGACCAAGGTCGTAATAGTTGATGAAGAAGATATCGTGGGGTATCGGTTCACGAAGAGCGGCATCAATCCCAGAGGCATTATATTGAGTCTATATGAAGATACGATCAGAGGTTGTGGAATTGATAAAAAAGATATAAACTTTATCACGGCGACGGGTTACGGCAGAAACGTTGCCACCGCCTTCTTCGCGGACGAGAAGGTGACGGAGATCACCTGCCATGCAAAAGGCGTCAGAAAGATATTTCCCGATTGCCACACGGTGATCGATATCGGTGGGCAAGATTCGAAGGCGATGCGGCTCGACGAGAATGGAAGGGTTCGTTCTTTTGCGATGAACGATAAGTGTGCGGCAGGGAGTGGAAGATTTCTTGAAGTCATGGCTAACGCATTGGGCATCAATATAGAAGATATGGGTCCTCTATCCCTAAAATCTAAAAACAAGGTTGCCATCAGCAGTACCTGTACGGTATTCGCGGAGTCTGAGGTGGTCTCTCTGATCGCCGCAGAGAAAGATAAAGAAGATATCATCGCGGGATTGCACGATGCGATCGCAACGAGGGTGAGCGGATTGGCCAAAAACGTTGGCATTGAGGATGATGTCGTGATGACGGGGGGTGTCGCCAAGAATGTGGGCATGGTCAAATCTTTCGAGAGAAAGATAGGGCATACCATTCATATTCCACCCGAGCCACTGATAACCGGAGCTCTCGGGGCGGCTTTAATCTCGAGGGAAAAGTTTTTGAATAGAAAGAGTCAAGAAATATAACAAAAAAGAATGTGAGAGGATCGTCATGAGTGAGGAGAAGACAACAAAAGAGATTTTTGAGGAGAAGTTAAAGGAAAAAAAGCGCATTCCGCTCTACAACCCGGAGGCCATCGAGAAGATTAAAGAGGGCTTCGATGAGTGGAAGAATACGAAGGTGCGAGAGAAGGACAGAGAAAATTGGGAAGTGACGCCACATACGATCTTGGGTTCCGAGATCCCAAGAGGGATGCTCTATACACCCTGCGATGTGGCTGATTTGGACTACGAAGCTGATGTAGGTTTTCCGGGGCAGGAACCGTTCACGAGAGGACCATATCCAAACATGTACCGGGGTAGGGTATTCACGATACGCCAGCTCTCCGGGGCAGGATCTCCAGAGGAGACCAACGAGAGGCTGAAGTTCCTCCTTGAATCCGGTGCCACCGGAACAAATCTGGCGCTCGATCTACCCACGGTTCAGATGTTCGACTCGGATGAGCCCGAATCTGTCGGCCAGGTAGGAACAGTCGGCGTCCCGATCGACTGCGTTCAAGATATGGAGGTAATATATAAGGATATTCCGATCGATAAGGTGAGTTCTTCCATCGTCACCCATTATCCGAGAAATTCGATGATCATATTCCCCATGTTCTTGGTGATGGCAGAGAAGAGGGGCTACGATTGGAAGACGCTTCCTGGCAGCGTACAGAACGACATCACGATGGAGAATATCGTTCGAAGAGCTCCAGAGTACATACCTCCTGCGGACGACTTCAGGATACAGTGCGACAACATCGAGTTCCTCAGGAAAGAGGTGCCGAGATGGAATTATATCACATTGAACGGCTACAATCTGCGCGAGGAGGGAACCGACGAGATCATGGAGATGGCAGTCGCCTTTGCCAACGGTATTGCGATCCTCGAAGAGATGCAAGAGCGTGGTTATGATCCTGATTGGGTGGCAGAGAGGATGGCATTCTTCTGGAGTGTCAGCAGTGACTTCTTTGAGGAGATTGCCAGATTGCGCGCGGCTAGAAGGTTATGGTACAAGATAATGAAGTACAGGTTTGATTCGAAAAAACCGAGATCCCAGCTGGAGAGATGCCACATACAGACATCCGGTATATCCCTACAGCGGGTGGAACCCTACGACAATGTCATCAGGTCGGCTTTCCAGGCGATGGCCGCGATATTGGGTGGAACTCAGTCTCTGCACGTGGATTCTTATGCCGAGGCATATTCCGTCCCATTGGAGGAGGATTCGTTGTTGGCGCTTCGGACCCAACAGATCATCAACGCCGAGACACAGGTCACGCAGGTGGTCGATCCCCTCGCCGGCTCTTTCTACGTGGAGAAACTGACAAATATCGCAGAATCGAAGGTTCTCGATCAATTGGAAGAGATCGAGAAGGAGGGAGGTTTCGTCAAGGCGATAGAGAGCGGTTGGATGCACAATAAAATTGCCAGTTACATCGCGAAGGAGCGCAGGAAGATCGATGATGGTACGATAAAGATCGTCGGATACAATTACTTCAGACGCCCTGACGTTAAAGAGCCGCCGATCAAATGCCAGGAGGTTTTGGAAGAGAGAAGGCAGAGACAGATCGAAAAGCTGAAGAAGTGGAGAGAAGAGAGGGATAATGACAAGGTGGAGAGTTGTCTTGGCGCGATCGTGGATGCGTGCAAATCCGGAGAGAACGTGACATATAAGACGATCGAAGCTGCCAGAGCTGGCGCCACAGAAGGAGAGATGCGAAGAAAGTTCGTAGAGGCGTTTGGGATGTGGAAACAGCCGCTGGTCATATAAGAGGTTATAAAAATGAATGAAAAGAAGATTAAGGTATTACTATCGGCATATAGCCTTGAGACGCATTCCAGAGGGATCGTCACGGTAGCGAGCATGCTTCGAGATGCGGGAATGGAAGTTATCTATATCGGTAACAATCGTCCAGAGCAGATAATCGAGGCGGCCGTTCAGGAAGACGTCGATGTCGTTGGTATAAATTCGATGTGCGGTGGCGCATTAGAACTAGGCGGGGAATTGATGAGATCGGCTGAAGAGAAGGGGATAAAAGATAATATGGCGTTTGTGATGGGAGGGATATTTCCGCCCGAGGATGAACCAAAACTTAAGAAACTTGGGTTTAAAGCCCTCCTAAAACCGGGGGCAACCTCCGAGGAGGTCGTAGGATCGGTGAAGGAGGTCGTCGAGGCGTAGTTATTTTACTCCATTCCTAACGTAATCAACGATTGAAACTAAATCTGACCCTGGAGGAAAGTATCCATCGACACCCATCTCTTTTAATTTAGGGACATCGTCGGGAATAACAACCCCACCCACAACTAATAATTTCTCTGCTATTCCCTTGTTCTTAAGGAGTGACGTTAGCTCGGTTAGATATTCCATATAGGTAGAGCTTAAAGTACTTATACCAATGACATCAACATCTTCCTGAAGGGCAGTATTCGCTACCTCTGAGGGTTGCTGCCCACCAAGGTATATCACCTCCATTCCCGCATTCCTCAATGTTGTAGCTACCACCACAGCACCTCTAAAGTGACTATCATATCCCGGTTTAGCCATTAAAACCCTAATTTTTCCCATTTTCTATCTCAACTCCATCACATTGCATAATTCAAGAATTACATCGTCATTGCCAAACCGCTTGGAACAATAGGACCAAAGATACTCTTCCAAACCTTAGATATCTCACCTATGGTAGTATAAACCTTGAGTGCTTTCATCACTGCTGGCATAACATTTTCACCGCTTTCGGTTACTTGACGAAGCTCTTCCAATGCCTTCTCAACCTCTCTATCATCACGCTCTTCCTTTAACTTTTGTAATTTCGCCCTCTGTTTCTCTACAAGTTGAGGGTCACGACGAAAGAATGATACCTTGTAGGGTTCCTCAGTCATCTTAAAACAGTTAACTCCCACGACCTCTCTTTCACCACTCCTCACTTCATCCTCTCTCTTCATCTCGGCTTTTTCCACCTCAGCCCGGAACCAGCCTGATTCCACCGCCTCAACAAATCCTCCATGTTTATCTATTTCTTCCATGTACTCCCATGCTTTCTTTTCCACCTCATTTGTCAGTGATTCAACAAAGTACGAACCACCCAGAGGATCTACAACATTGGTAACATTAATCTCGTGCTGGGCAATCTGTTGCGTCCTTATAGAGAGCAAAGCACTCTCCTCCGTAGGAATACACAGTGCTTCATCGTAAGAGCAGGCATGCATAGATTGAGCTCCGCTGAGAGAAGCAGCTAATATCTGATATGCTACACGAATGGCATTATTCAATGGCTGCTGATAGGTAAGGCTAGAACCAGCCGTCTGGATATGAAATCTCAACATCTTAGAACGAGGATCCTTTGCATTATATCTCTCTGTCATTATCTTGCACCACATTCTCCGTGCTGCTCTCATCTTGGCTATCTCCTCGAAGAAATCGTTGTGAGAAGCCAGGTGGAATGTATAGTGGGGGACGAAGTCATCAACAGTTAAACCTCTATCCCTACTCAACACCTCTTCAATCAGATCAACCGCGGAGGCAACCAACCCACCTATCTCTTGATAGGCATTGACTCCCGCCTCCCGATAGTTATAAGAGGTGAAGCTTACCGGATGCCATTTGGGTGCATTTATAGCACACCATTCGACCAGATCACCACAGAGTCTCATTAACTGACGAACAGGTGCGGGGTTTACCTTTAGGTCCATACAGCCGCCAAAACTGCAAGGGTCGCCTTCGGTAGTCCCATCCACGTCTCTTAAGTCTATCCCTCTATTTTCAGCCAAGGCAAGATACATCGCAGTATGAGGACATGTTGTATTTATCGCTTGGATAACAGCCGTGGATATCTTGTCTATAGGAAGACCATCGAACATATCCTCCATATCCTTCAATGAGAAGACACTGACGCCGCCAACACCAACCTCATCTTCTGCTTCTGGCGAATCAGGATCAAAACCTAGTAAACTCGCATCATCTATGGCAATGGCAAACCCCGTAACACCCATCTGATACATAAGTTTATATCTATCATTTGTAGCCTCGGCAGCATTAAGACCGCCGAACTGTCGTATCGTCCAAAGTTTCCCTCGATACATCGTGGGATAAATTCCCCGCGTGTAGGGATCTTCTCCCGAAAGTCCCAAGTCTCTATTATAATCTAAATCAGCTACATCCTCGGGTGTATAGATCCTTTTGATCGGTATGCCCGAACTGGTGGTAAAAACCTCTTTACGCTCTTTTCTTTTTACGATATTGGACTTATTTGCTTCCATAATTCACCTCCATCCATTAAACTGTTTTAAATGAGGATAACATATCTATTCTATTGTGGAACATTTTCTTTGATATAGCTAACTATCGAATCCACATTTGATCCCGGTGGAAAATATTCGTTAACACCCATCTCCTTAAGCTTAGGAACATCGTCGGGAAGGATGATCCCTCCAAAGATCACTAGCCTATCTTCAAGATGTTTCTTTTTAATCATGTCCATCACTCTTTCCATCAGCTCCAAACTACTAGCAGAATTTAGCGAGCTTATGCCAATGACATCTACATCCTCCTGAAGAGCCGTTTCTGCAATGCCTTCCGGGAATTGATTACCGATATATACTACTTCTGTTCCGCCGTCTCGCAATGCCCTGTTTACTACACTCATGCCCCTGTTATGCATATCAAACCCAAGCTTAGCCGTCAAGACCCTAATTTTTCTCTCCATTTCTCCTCCTATTTCTTATTCAATCATCCGACTTAAATGAGAGAATATGCCTCTGGTTCCGGGAGAATGGCGGCGAACAGTTATATCGGTCATCTCTTCTAAAGTGGCATATGCTTTAACCGCTTTCATCATCGCCGGCATTACGTTCTCACCGTTATCATCCGCATCACGGAGTTCATTCAACGTCTCCTCAACTTTATTATTGTCGCGCTCCTCCTTTAATTTCTCCGCCCTCGCCTTCTGTTTCTTATAAATTTCTGGGTCTGGACGGAAATATGTGATCTTAGATGGATCTTCCTCCATTTGGAAGCAGTTAACACCCACGATTCTTCTTTTACCGCTTCTTATTTCCTCCTCATATTTTATTGCTTCCTTTTCCGTTTGTTGACGGAGCCATCCCAACTCCAGCGCTTTGGTCCATCCCCCATGGTCTTCTATCTGATGGAAAAATTCCATGGCTCTCTTCTCTACCTCGTTTGTCAACGATTCAACATAGTATGAACCCGCCAAAGGATCTATTGTGTTAGTAACATTAGACTCGTTCTGCAGGATCTGTTGCGTCCTTATGGAGAGCGTAACAGCTTCTTCCGTGGGAATACATAAAGCTTCATCATAAGAACAGGCGTGTAGA
>CABGHH010000010.1 GCA_902158745.1 Candidatus Methanolliviera sp. GoM_asphalt | reverse complement strand
GACTTCCTCTTTGCCATAACGTCAAATACGAGCATAACCGATGCGACCTATTTGAGAAGGAGAGGAAAGATAGATTTTTAAGCACAAAAAAGATCAAAAATTACGTTAATAGAAGTTATGAGTTATTACAGGACCTCCTACTCACGACAAGGCGATATAAAGGAAAGGCTTGAGCTTCATCGAGAATCTCAAGATCATCAACCACAATAAAAGACACAAGACGAAGCCGGAAGAGATCGTAGAGCTGATAAAAAAAAGGATAAAAAGGGGGGTTGGCTCATATTCTCAAGAGATGGAGGTTTAAAATCTGGCAAAAATATAAGAGGAGCAAGGGATAATGGCGTAAAGGTCATCACAAGATTGAATTCAAATTTTGTCGTAAGAATGTTTGGGAATAGATTTAGAAAGGAAGACATATTAAAGTGTATTAAGCCAATCAGAAGAGAGATAGACGGTGAAAATTACATTATCTACGTATTCAAAAGGTGTATTTGGCAAAGAACCGCTGGAAATCTGTTTTTGATCAGGGGTGAAGGATATGATGACTTCATACCGCTCTTTACAACATATGAAAATCTTCGATTTTCATGGCGGCGAATCAAAGATTCGCCCGCATCGCTCAAAAGCAAGCCAGAAACGATTATAAAGAAGTATAAGGAGAGATCTTATATCGAACAGACTAACAAGGAATTAAAATCTCTTTTAGATATTGAAGGAAGCTATTTTTGTAAAAAGGAGAGCAATTACGGATATTTCTTTATGGTATCTCTGGTCTATAACATCGTACAGTATCTTCGATTATTCTTCGATGATATGAGTCATCAAAAATCCGAAGGATTTTTGGGATGCCAAAAATCGAAGATTTTTAAGCACTTTAAAGACGTGTTGGAAGAGTTATCGGCTTACTTGTTGTGGAAGAACCCACCAAAATGTGTGTTTGAGATTGAAAGTAAGTTAAATCGTGTATTTGAGAATATTGGATCTGAGGGGTTGAATAAAATGAATATTGGATCAATGAGAAGTATGGAGGTATTAGAGAAAGTTTTAAGTTGATAAGGCGAAAAGAAGTTGTGTGTAGATGAGTTATTTCAATCTCCAAACAGCCCTCCAATGCTTAATGGAGAACCACCTCTTCCAGATGTCCCAGATGACAGGTAAGGTCTGAGTGCCGCCGCCAAGTTTGCAACCGTCATCGATTGCAAGATTATATGCCCGGGACCTCTTAAAGTAGTCAAAAAGATTCCTTCTCCTCCAAAGATCATGCTCTTCGCGTTTCCTGCGCGCTCAATACCATAATCCACTGTGCTATCAAATCCAACCACGGAGCCAGTATCAACCTTCACAACTTCTCCCTGCGAAAGATCCATCTCAACAAAGTCCCCACATGCATGAATGAATGCAGTTCCACTCCCACCAAGACGCTCTAAAATGAATCCCTCACCCCCAAAGAGCCCAGCTCCCAGCTTCTTCGTAAAGGCAATGTCAAGATCGATACCATCTTGAGCGCACAAGAATGCGTCCTTCTGTGCAAAGAATTCGTTGCCACTAATCGTAATTGGTTTTATTCTCCCTGGCGCATTTCCAGCAAATGCAACGAATCCATCACCCCCATTTGGCCTAAACTCAGTCATGAAGAACGTCTCTCCAGCAAATTTTCGCTTAATCCCCTTCAAAAGTCCTCCCTTTACCTCTGCGTTCATCCCCATGTTGTCGCTCATATAGATCATCGCGCCTGCCTCACCATAGACCATCTCACTAGCGGAAATATTCACAACAACCATCTGAAGATTGTCGCCTATTATTTCATATTTCATCTTCTCTTCTTTTTTATTTTCATGCTGATATAGTATAAAAATATTTCCTATCTTCCCCGCTAGATTTATAGGATAAATATAAATATTCAAAAGGGATATAAAGAATAAGGGAGTAAAAAGAAGGAGACAAATGATATGAGATTGATGTTCTTGAGTGTATTTGAGGATGGTGAAAAGATTCAGGCAAGGTACACATGCGATGGTCTAAATATATCGCCGCCGTTGAAAATAGAGGGTGTTGATCCGAAAGCAAAGAGCATGGCAATCATGATGGACGATCCTGATGCGCCTATGGGGATCTGGGATCACTGGGTGATCTGGAACATCGATCCAAGCATGAGTAAGATAGAAGAAGGCGTTCCTAACGAAGAAGACGTCTTGGGAAATGCGGTTCAGGGTGCGAATACTGCGGGAACAATCGGATACATGGGTCCATGTCCACCATCCGGCACACATACGTATCGTTTTAAACTTTACGTATTGGATGCAATGATCGATCTAAAGCCCGGATCTACAAAGAAAATGTTGGAGAAGGCGATGAAGGACCATATAATTCAAGAGGCGCTTTTGAGAGGGCTTTATCGCTAAGATATATTTTATCTAAGTTTAAGAGATCGTCTCTAATAGATTGGTGATTGAGTTAAAAGAGACGAACAGGAGAGATTTCAAATTAATGGCGATTTTGCCGGCAATGAAGATAGTTTAGTGGTTTGTTATGAATGAGAGGAAGAATCTAAGAAATCTCATATCGTCGTTTCCCGTTGAGAAGATCTCAACTGCGGCGTTAGACCAGAGATATATATTAGCAAAGAGGAGAGGAGATTATATAACTCAAATCTGTACACACCCAAGATATGGACACGTGGAACGAGAGGAGATTAGAGAATTACAATTTAAAGCAGTAAAACAATCGTTCATACATCACTACAATGATTGCAGTTTTTATAGAAATTATTGCAAAGATGTTGGTGTAATACCCGATGACATACGAGGTTTCGAAGATGTGATTGATATAATACCACAGATACCAGCGGAGACGTTTAAAAAAGGTGGGATTTTGAGCGTTCCTATCGACAGGATGATTGGTGTGGTTACGACGTCTGGAATTACCGGCGATCCTGCTTATCTCCCGCGGGATATGCCCTCGATGGTGAAAGTGGCCGAATTGTCTATAAGACTTTTGATTAATGTTTACCTGCCTCGTGCGGCAAAGAAACTGGAGATAACTCCCAGAGAAACCGTTGATTATGCACTAAAGAACTGTGCTCTTGAACTATTTACGCCGACATGGGAAGAGAGTTCAACGTGGTTGGTGCAATTACTAAAGTTTCCCTTATCTCTCTCTGATCTGATCGGAGTGCATCATTATTTCCGCCTAAAAAATTTTGAGTTCGATCCCAAAAAGACGTTAGAAGATATAAAGGAGAGAAATAAAGAGAACAAGATGATGGTCTTCTGGGCGTTTCCCTACATCATCGGGGCATTGATGGATTATATGGATGAATCTGGAGAGAGACTCGAATTGGATCCAACAGGTAAAAATTTGTGTGTGATGGTATTGAACGGTGGCTGGAAGACATTGGAAGGGAAGAAGGTGGACAAAGATAAGTTTGAAAAAAGGGTAGAAGAGTATTTTGGCATCAACAGAGATTGGATAATCGATACCTATGGATTTGGTGAGGCAAACTTTGGTGCAGTTGATGCGTTATGCCCGGAGAAAAGAATGCATGTGGTCACTCAGGCGCCGATCGCCGTCACGAGAGATCCAGATACATTGGAGGTCCAAGAATACGGAGAAGAAGGATTACTGAGCGTCTGGGACCCAACGATGAACTCATATCCGGCGTTCATCATCACCGATGATATCGTGAAGATCACAGATATTTATGAGTGTCCCGCGTGTGGAAGGAGTTCACAGGATATAGAATTCAAAGGAAGAGCTGAAAAAGCTGAGTTGAGAAGCTGTGCTTTAAAGGTGCAGCAGCTTCTGAGCGGCGAGAGCATAGACCTATTAGAAAAATTCAGGGTGAAAGATGTGATCAGGATAGGAGTAGGTTATAGATTCGGAGATGAGATAAAGCCGACTAAAGACGACTAATATTGGTAAATGCGTCTTTATCATCCATCTCTCAATATGAAGTGATCAGATCGGGAAATCTTGCTCATAAACGAAATCGGCAATAGGCTTTTCCTTGAGAGTTCTTCATAGAGAGGAGAATCAATGTTCATCATTTTGGTATGTATTCCATCTAGAATAAACTTCTTGCATAATTACAGAAGACCCATACTCATGACTGATCCGACTTCCATTTACTCAGGCAACAAATTCGTTCAAATCAAATCCTGAAGACATCATCGCCCTGAAATTGATCAACCCGGAGACGATCGACGTCATATCGTCGTATCTCCTGAGCCTATTCCTGAATATACTCCCCCTGATCTTGAACTTCTTCATCCTTCCGATCGCGTGTTCATTCGACCACTCTCGTTCTATTGAGCTTCTTATTGTATCTTTTATCCTTCTTCTCAAGAACTTTACCCCTCTTTCTCTTTACATGGAGAGCAAGGTATAATTCATCATATTGTCCTATCCCAAGGAATAAATATGCGTTTAGTGCTATAAAAGGTTAATTATGCAAAAGGTTTAATATATTCATCAACTACTTCCATAAACCCTTTCAATCTGTTCAAAGATCTAAAAGATCTTTCCAGACATCTTATCTTCCCCGTCTTCGTTAAAATTTTTCCCAAAATCTTTATCTAAAGCCCAATCCCGCTCCTGAGCGTCTTTGCTCTCATAATCTCGAGCGCCTTCTTATTCTCATTCAAGTATGTAACTCAAATAATTTTTATAATTATTGCTATCTCTTCTACGCGTTTCTAACGGGCGCATCGAGATCGACGCGGACGAAGATAGACGGCAAGTCTATAAATACCATAAATGTGTGATATTAGATACGGAAGTGTGATATTAGATATGGAAGATAGACTTGATCGATAAGAACTTTTAGAGGATGGTAGATTATAAGTAAGAATCTAAAACCTTATGGTGTAAACTGGAAGGCGCCGAACCGAAGAGAGGTTGAAGTAAAAATGGCCATTACCTTACAAAAGATTAGGGCAAAAAAGGAGATACGAAGAAAGGTGCTTGAAAGAGAACTTAAAAAGATCAGGAAAAAACTCATAGATATGGATGCCATTAAAATAATATTATTTGGATCATATACTCGTGAGGATATTACGAGCCGGAGCGATCTTGATATCATCTGTGTGATGCCGCCGACGAGAACGGGAAGGGGATGGATGGAGAAGATCTATGATGAGGTAGATAGAGAGGTTGATTGTGACATCATTGCATATACAGAGGATGAACTGGAAAGGACAATTCCTTTGAGTAGATTTCTAAGAGATGCACTAAAAACGGGAAGTGTAATATATGAGAAAAGATCCTGAGGGAGAAGCAATGAGGTGGTTGACACAGGCTGGAGAGGAATTTAAAGATGCTTCTGATTTGATGAAAGCAGGAAGATTCTATCTTTCTCTCTTTCTCTGTCAGCAAAGTACAGAAAAAGCATTGAAGGCATTCATCTATTTGAAGGAGGAAGAACCAATATTTTCCCATTCTGTTGCTGTACTATTAAAAATAGCAATATCACTTGATCCGGATTTTAAACCTCTTATGGGTGCAAAAAGGCTAGATGATTATTACATTCCAACACGCTATCCAAACGGATTGCCCGGAGAGATCCCGGCTCATTATTATGATGATAGAGAAGAAGTTGAAAAGGCGCTCGCATGGAGCAAGAAGATCATAAAATTGATTAGTGAAAAGATGGAGGTATGAATAGAAAAATATCAGCGATGACAACCAAATCGATATTGCTCGCATCGTTGAGATCACTCCTAGCAACGGAGCCATAGACGATATTCATCGCATCAGCATCGGGATTATACGTTATCTTCACTTTTTATACCTCCCTTCATCTAAAACCCGATCCCACGCATAGGCGTCTTTGTTTTCACAATTTCTATTGCCTTCTTATCCTCATCATTCAATCCGCAACCCTCAAGTATCTCTATATACTTAGATCAATGTTTTCATGATCTATATTTCTAAATCTTTTTGATCTACCCAAAGGTTTAAAAGATCTTTCCAGACATCTTATCTTCCCCGTTTCCGTTAAAATTTTTTCCAAAATCTTTATCTAAAACCCGATACCACTCCTGAGCGTCTTTGCTCTTACAATCTCGAGCGCCTTCTTATTCTCATCATTCAAGATCTGCTCTGTCTTAAGCCCACAGCTCCTTAATTCCGCCTTCTCTGCTCTGCCCACGAATTCAATCGTCTGCGTGATCACGCCGCAACCGTCGCACTCGAAAGGTTTACTCAATTTCACGATGTCATCTGAGATGACGAATGACGGAAAGGAAAGCATTGTCGGGTCCCAGACGCTTATCAATCCCGCATCGCCATAATCCTGAACCTCTAAGGTTTTTGGGTCACGTGTAACAGCCATAACACCAGGAGATAGGTGCATATTCCCTTCTGGACAGAAATCAATTGCTATAGTATTTGACTCACCGAAACCATACGCATCGACTATATATGGTTCATATACGCCGAAGTGATCCACGAGTTTCTTTTCAAACGCCTTCTTATCTATCGCCTCTCCCGATAACTTCTTCCACCCACCGGCCGTAATCGTAAAGCACAGATTGGAACCATCAGGATCCAACTCCAGCGTCTCTCCAACCTCGTCCATATACTTCATCAGCTCGTTGTAGACGTAGTGGAACCCCACGAGGAAGACCATTTTGTTCTTTTTACTCTGCTCCTTTATCTCCTCCAAGATTTTTTCTGGATTAAACTCAAAACCTTTGAGGTGGAAGTCATAAGGTATACCAAACATCTTCATAAAAGGTATGAGAGACTTAAAAGCACTTGTGAACCACGTAGATGCCTCATTGGGTTCAGGGAGTAAAGGAGCAACATAAAAGTTTGTCAATGCGTATTTAACTATTTTTGAAAGATTACCCTCAAATCTTTTTTGTTCTTTCAGCACCTGTGTAGCGCCAGGATTTGCTATGTAATTAACTATAATCATGCCCAGTCGAATGAGCGATCCAAAATCTCTAACCAGATAACTTACACTACCAGAAGTGCCGGATGTCGTTACCACCGTATTTATTCTATTTTTTGGGACGCTTGAGATCACGCCTTTTTTAAAAGCCTCTGCCGGAATCTGAGGTATCTTGTTTATTATATCCTCAATCGAATGAATATCCTCCGGTCTCACATCTCCGCTATCTTTACAGTAGTTTCGATAAAAATCACAGTTGTCATAGTGATGTTTAAACGCATATTTTATCGCCTTTAGCTGCAACTCCTTTAATTTCGTCTGCTTCATCGTCCAGATGTCAGGACGTCCAACCAATTCCCAAACGGGATTGTTTGTCACCCTACCAACGGAAGAGATCCCACCAAAACCGGCATTCACCAAGTCTATTACCGGAAGACTTGCTATAAGATTCCTTATTGGATCCATTGAACTCATAATAAAAACCTCCTTTCAAGCAAACACGCCATCAAATCCTTCATCTCTACCTCATCTTTTCTATTTGTAAAACTCATACACACCACAAATCTTTTAGTCTTCTTATCCCATATATAATTTTCTTTACTCATTGGATAGATAGATTCGCGATGAAATTCCTATAGACCTTTCTGTCTTTACTCTACCCATTCTCTTCTTCTATCAAAGCTCCTATTATATATACTTTTTTCTTCATCTTATTATTGATAGCGAATTTAAATTATATATTGTTACCTAAATATATATTATAACTCCTATTATCTACAATACACGCCCATTTGATCATAGACAAAAAAGATAAAAACGGAAAGAAATAAAGTTTTGATCTATTTTCATGCGAAATCTTACATATTTCTACTTTTTAAAGATAATTATATGCCAAACGCCCACCTTATCCATATCTTTACGTTTACGCGGAAAATGTGGAGCGGTAGTTATCTTTATATGGCATACTTAATAATTCCAAAAATAAAAGAGAGGATAAGAATGGGAAAGACAGGAACGACAAAATGGGTGAAGATTAAAAATAAGAAAGGAAGATACAGGCTTGTGCCTCAAAAGAGGGCCAACTATAAAAGACCCGGGCCAAACCAGAGGTATGATGGTAAGGGTAAACTCAGGAGAAGAATGAAGAGATCTCCCCGATCATTGGTGAAGTGAAACTTTGCTCTTCAAAAGGTTTATATCTTGGCACGACATAGTTTTATATGATGAACCAGGATGTGTGTCCCAAGTGTGGGCTTCCAAAGGAGCTCTGTATATGTGAAGAGGTTGCCAAAGAGAGCCAAAAGGTGACCATAAGGGTGAATAGGAGGCGTTACGGGAAAGAGGTTACGGTTGTGGATGGAATGGATGGGGGAGATATAAATCTTGATGAGTTGGCACGTTTTCTAAAATCGAGACTCGCCTGCGGGGGGACGGTTAAAGACTCGACGATAGAGCTACAAGGGCAACACAAAGCTAGAGTAAGAGAGATGCTCATCTCCAAAGGATTTTCCCCCGGGCAGATAAAGGTCGTATGAGAAAGAGGTGTCTTTTTGGTTATTTTTGTATGATATAAATCTCTTTGAAGGGATCTTTTTGCTTTAAGACGATGTATTTTCTGACAGAGAGAAAGAGAAGCGGCAAATAGGTTAGTATTATACTTGTGGGATTATTTTTATCCTTTCCCATTAGTTCTGAGAGCGTAATGGTCGTTTTACTCTTAAATCTCTCATCGAGTATCTCTCTCATTCGCCGAATGATGGTTTCTATATCATCTTCATCCAGCATCTCTAAAACTTTTCTTTCCCGTCTTTCGTCCTCTCTCTCATCTTTTTTATGCGCCTTAGATCTATTTTTCTTCTCTCTCAATTTTATTGCTTTGTCCAATTGATCTATCAGTTCTAAAAGTGTGACCGGTCTTTTTTTTAGTTTTACATGATGAAAGAATTTATCTCCCTCCTTTTCACCTATCTCCACCTCTCTTTCATCGGTAAAAAATTCTTCTTCATAAGATTCTTCCTTGCACAACGTGCTCTCATTATCCTCTTCTAATAGAACCTCAGATTTCATCCTTAGAAGAATGGAACCATATAAAAGCGTCCTTCCAGATACTCTCAAGTTGAGCATCTTCAGCTCCTTCAGATGCGACAGAAACTCATCTGTCACCTTCACTATATCTATATTCCACGGATCTATCGTCCCATCCGATGCCATCTCGAGGAGTATCTTTATCGGGTCTTCAGGTGGCAAAAGATCTGATTCCAATTAATTCAACCTCACGCCCGTTATGTGAGATATACCATCCATGAGTGTTACTCCTAGCACACCATGCGCGCCTTCGAGCATCTTCTTCCTGAGTGAGATCACGATGAATTGGGCATCTGATGAGAATCTTTGGATCATACTTGAGATCTTTCCGTCATTAACACCGTCCAGGAACATATCGACCTCATCGAAGATGTAGAAGGGTGATGGTTGGAATTTTTGCGCCGAAAATATTAGAGAGAGGGCGATCAAACTCTTCTCTCCTCCCGACATCGCTTGTAATCTTTGAGCCACATTTTTACCTTCTGGCATCGCCCTGATCCAAAGCCCCCCATTAAAAGGATCTTCTTCATCTTCCAGAACCAGTTCCCCGCTTCCCCCCGCGAGCTCCCCATATATCTCCTTGAAGTTCTCGTTTATCCCGTTAAATGTGTTCATAAACGCTTCACGCTTCATCCCATCAAATTTTCCAATCCTCTCCAATAGATCATCTCGCTCTCGATTTAAAACATCTCTCTTCTCCGCGAGATCTCTGTATCTCTCCTCCACTGACTCATATTCATCGATGGATCTCATGTTGACGGGTTCCATGCTCTTGATCTCTCCAGCAAACTCTTCTATCTTCTTTTCGATCTCTCTCTTTGGCGGAAGATCTTCTGGCATATCCATCGTGGCTACTTTTTCATCGAAGGAGGATATTCTCTCCCTCAATTCATCCAATTTTTCTTTTACAGACTCTTTCTTGGTGTTTATGATCTCAATATTTTTATTTATCGATAGTTCTTCTCTTTCAAGCGATGAAATTTCATTTAAGATAGAGTCCCTCTTCTCTCTCAATTTAAGTGTCTTTTCGTCTGCTTCTTCTTCGATCTTTCTCTTCTCCCCCACCACTGCTTTCATCTCTTCTATCTTCTTTTTCTCTCCCTCAATATCATCTTTAAGCATGGATCTATCCTTCTCTCCATCCTCAAGCTCCTTTTTGAGCTCTTCGATCCTCTCTTCTGTATGCTTTTTATTCAGGGATCTCTCCCTCAATTCATCCTCTATCCCCCGTATCTTATCGTTCAACCTCGATACCTCTTCGATCAAAGAATCTCTTCTCTCTGTGAGAGATGGAAGTTTCGAAGATCTGATGCCATCCGCCAACTCGTTCTTCTTTGCTTCAAGCTCCTTAAATTCCAGATCTATCTCTCGAATCTTCTTCTCCAACAAATCCATCTCATCAGAATAGTTCCTTCCCTCTTCTTCTATCTGGTTTATCTCTCTCTCTATCTCTCCGATCTGTTTAGAAACATTTTCTTTCTCCTTTTCAAAACCCGAGAGAACCGCCTCACATTTATATGATCTTCTCTCTATCTCTGTTAGGTGATCTCTTCTTCTCTCGATCTCTTCTCCCATATCTGCCAATTTTTCTCTTACCTCTTCTAATTTCATCTCTCTCTTTATAATTTCTGCAGATATCTTCTGTAATTCATCTCTTCGATCGACAGAAAACTTTAATCTTCTCTTGAAGGAGCCACCCGTCATCGCTCCGCTCCTCTCGATCAATTCGCCATCGAGCGTCACCATCCTGTAACTATCTTTCATGCCGCGTCGAGCATCTTCAAGATTATCAAAGACCAAAGTATCTCCAAATACGTAACCAAAAACATCTTCGAACTTCTCATCGTATTTGACGAGATTCAATGCGTGATCGATGAATCCGTTCAGCTTTGGTTCTCTCTGGTTAATCCTGCTTTTTCTTATTCTGTTGAGCGGTAAAAACGTTGCTCTACCCCTATTTTCTCCCTTTAAAAGGGATATGGCATTTGTAGCATCCTCGTCTGTATCTGTTACGATGTGCTGGAGTCTTCCACCAGCCGCAACTTCTAATGCCACCGAATATCGCTCATCTACCTTTCCAAGTTCCGCAACGGATCCATAGATTCCTCGAAGTTCTCCACTCCTTTTAGCATTTAATATGAAGCTTACTCCCTTGCTATATGCGTCTAATTCTTCTGATGCCTTAATTTTTGCCTCTGTTTTTGCGTACATCTCTTTTAATTCATTTATTTTACCCTCTAACATATCTGCTTCAAGTTTTTCTGATGAATGCTGCTCTTTTAGATCATCCAATTCGCCTGAAATTTTATCCTTCTCCCTTCTCAATTCGCCAATCTCTTCAAGCGTCTTTTCCATCGAACTCTCTATCTCTTCCAATCTTTCATATAGGTCGAATCTTTTACCGATCAATCCATCTTTCTCGGACGATCTTCTCCTTGAAAAGCTCAAGATCCTGTCTTCCTCTCTCAGACTCTCATCTTTTTCGTATCTCTTCTCCCTCATTTCAAGTCCAATCTCTTCCAATCTTTTTATCTCTTCAGCGTGAGCTACCCCGATTTTGTCTATCTTGGACTTTATCCCGTTCAATTCATCATCCATCTCACCTCTTTCCAGATGAAAGATATTTAGCCCAACTGCCATCTTTTTAATAATCTCATCCATCTCCTCAACTTCTTCCCGTGCTCTATTCGATTCGATGAATTTTTTCTTCATTTTATCTCCGATAGATCCTATCTCTTTTTCCATTGCCTCTATTTTACCTTTAGATTTTGACATACGCTCTGATATCCCCTCAATTTCTCGTTTAACATCTATTTTCCCCCCTCCTGCTTTAGATATCTCTGAATTTATCTCTTCCAACGCACCGTTCAATACGATGAGTTTGGACTTTATCTCAGAGATCGAGCAGGAGAAGGCATCTTTATCACTTTCGTATCTTTCTAACTCCTCTTTCAAGATATTATCTCTTCTATGGAGGTATCTTAGTTCTAAAATTGTTATATAATTTTCATACATCTCTTTCTCTTCTTTTAAAGATTTATACTTCAAAGCCTGCTCTTTTTCGTATTTTAATTGGTTTAAACGATCTTTTATCTCGTTTAATATTATATCAGCCATCTCTATTCGTTCTTTAACAATTTCAAGTTCTTCTAAAGCTTCTTCTTTCTTTTCATCAAACTCGGCAACGCCGGCGATATCGTCTATTATCCTCCTCCTGCGATAATCGCTCATCTCTATAATATTCGTCACGTCTCCCTGCATAACTACGCTGTATCCATCTGAGCTTATATTCGCTACGGATAGAGTATCATGAAGGTCTGACAGACTTATCGGATGTCCATTTATGTAATAATAGCTATAATATCCATTATCTGTCTTTTTTATATTCCTCTTTATCTTTACCTCATCTCCATCAAATCTTAACGTTCCATCATCGTTGTCTAAGATCAAAGATACCTCTGCATGGGATTTCTCTATTCCATCTCCCTTGAAGATCAGATCCGTGAGTTTTTCGGCCCTCATCCCTTTTGACCTTGAGATGCCGAGAACGAAAACGATAGCATCAATTATATTGGATTTCCCACAGCCGTTTGGACCAGAAATTGCAGTAAAATCGCTATAGAATGGTATAGCCACTTTTTTGAATGATTTGAAATTCCGTATCTCTAACCTTTTTATGTGCATACAGACCTTTTGCATATCGATGAAGAGAGGTTACCAATTGGCTCGTCGAGCTCAAAGTTTAGGCATCCCTTCCACCAGCCGACGAGGTATGATACTTAAATATCCCACGTAAGGAATTTTAAATCTTGCCACACCAGTTATCCACTCGTTCTTTACCGGGGAGGAGAGAAGCGGCTGATCTAAGGATCGGTTAGTCTCTTCATTATCTCCTTTCGTTAGATATCCTTCATGAGGCATCTTGTTGGTCATATATTCGATACCATTTATTCCAATATCTACGCTTTCCCCTTTATCCAAAAAGATCATGGCACGATGTATGACGGGAGATCTTTTTTTGTTTCCATCTGGTATATAGACGATGACGTCTCCGTAATCCCCAAACATCACATAATTTTTCTCTTTCCCCTCAAGATAAGTCGTTAGATTGCCATATTTATCTGGAGATACGATGAAGACGAGGTCACCCTGATGGATATGGGGTTCCATACTGTGCCCCTCTACTGCAACCATCGGGCTTATAAGGCCAGTTGTAAGATAAAAAGTTCCACAGATCATCCCGAGCAAGACTATAACTACGATGGCGTCTCTTGCCAAATTCACCCAAAAGCCGTCCTCTTTTTTCATCCTCTCCTTGGTATTTTTCATTAGAACAAATGCTTTTTATACAGTTTCTAAATATATATCTTTTGATGAACGACGAAGAGATCGTCGGGCTCGCGATGAAAAATGGTTTTCTGATCGATAGAGACGCCGTAAATATCATAAAAAATTTTTCAGATAAAAGAGAGATAGATCAAGTGATAAAGAGGGCTGGTAAATTTCTTAAAGATTCTGATGTCGTTATAACACCAGATCGCATTAATGATGCCTGTTTTCCGCATAAATCAGAAAATAAGACCGATTTAAGGATTAGATATGACACTAACGTCTGCAAGGGAGAATACGAAGAATTTACGGATATGTTCATCGATAGATACAGACGTCTGGGAAAGATCCTTAAGAGAAGATTACCTGTAAGCGCGATAAAAAATGTGAAGAAAGGAGGCGGATCCGATATATTTGTCGTGGGGATGGTCTCAAATATCAAAAAGACGAGAAACGGGCACAAAATTGTGGAGATAGAGGATGAGACAGATTTGATGAGCGTTCTCCTGCCAAAAGGTTCTGACGTCATAAGAGAGGATCTCTTATTGGATGAGGTGATAGGCGTAAAGGGCTCTATTCAAAAATCTCTTTTGATCGCAGATACAATATTCAGACCGGATCTTCCCGTTAATAGAGAGAGATTGAGATCACACGGAAAGATAGGATTGACGTCAGATCTTCACGTCGGCAGTGTGACGTTCAGAGAGGATAGTTGGAAGAGATTTGTGAGATTCCTGCAGAGGGATGAAGCGGTCGCGGGAGATTTGGATTGCATAATCGTGGCGGGAGATGTAGTGGATGGGATAGGGATTTATCCGAACCAAGAGAGAGAGCTTTCCATAAAAAATATCTTTGATCAATATAGAGAGGCGGCGAATTTGATGGAAGATATACCATCGGACATTAAAGTCGTAATATCGCCCGGAAATCATGATGCGGTTAGGCAGGCTGAGCCTCAGCCTCCTTTTCCGGAGAAGATAAGAGATTTTTTCCCAGAAAGATTCAAATTCGTCGGAAATCCCTGTTATATAGAGATAAACGGTGTGAATGTACTGTCATATCACGGAAGATCTCTGGATGACATCATACAGAATATCCCTGGATCGAGCTACAATGATCCCGTCTCGGCGATGACACAGCTCTTAAGGAGGAGGCATCTATCTCCAATATATGGTGGCAGGGTCGCGATGTCTCCCGGGGAGAGAGATCTTCTTCTCATGGAGGATGTTCCGGATATATTTCACTGTGGCCATGTTCACACACTTGGCATTGGAAGATACAGTGGTACTCTAATCGTTAATTCCGCCGGTTGGCAGGAGCAAACGTCTTTTCAGAGAGAGAGGAACATCGAGCCAGACGTGGCAAAATTTCCCGTGATCGACCTTGGGAGTATGGGAATCAAAATCTTAGATTTTGGAGGATGATGAAATCAGATGATTATTTCTCATCTATGGAAGATGAGCTTGATGAAGCGGTTAGAATAGCGAAAAAGGCGAGAGGGAGAGGTTACGATCCGTCTTATGATGTAGAGATAGATGTGGCAAAGGATTTGGCAGATCGGGTAGAATCTTTAATTGGGCTGGCAGGACTCTCGGAGAGAATAAGAACACTCGGAGAGAAGATGTCCAGAGAAGAGGTAGCATTCAGGATCGGCGAAGAACTATCGGAAGAATTCCATTCAGAAAAAGGGATAGAGATAGCGGTTAGAACTGCCGTTGCCATACTGACGGAGGGTGTCGTCGCCGCGCCGATAGATGGAATTTCTGATATAAAAATTGAGAGAAACGATGACGGTACCAATTATCTGCGTATCTATTATGCTGGACCCATAAGGAGCGCTGGTGGATCTGCTCAGGCGCTATCCGTCCTGGTAGCTGATTATATAAGGAGAAAGGTGGGCATAAACAGATACATACCGAGAGAAGAGGAGATAAAGCGATGTTTGGAGGAGATATCGCTTTACAAAAGGATTGCACATCTTCAACACACACCTTCTCCCGAAGATGTTGAGACGATCATCCGAAACTGCCCCGTCTGTATTGATGGAGAGCCAACGGAAGAGGAGGAGGTCTCCTCAAACCGGGACATTGGAAGGATCAAAGATAATAGAATACGGGGAGGAATGGTTCTCGTCATTTCAGAAGGGGTATCTCTGAAGGCTCCAAAGATAAAAAAATATGTGGAAAAACTTAATTTGGATGGGTGGGGATGGATAGACAGATTAATTAGAAAGGGATCAGGCGAAAAAGATACTGAGAATAAAAGCACTTTCTTGGACGATATAATAGCTGGAAGACCCGTCTTTTCTCATCCCATGGCAAAAGGGGGCTTTCGTTTGAGATATGGTAGGGGAAGAAATTCTGGATTTGCAACCGCCGGAATAAATCCCACAACGATGCTCATCTTTGGAGAAACCCTTGCACCTGGGACGCAGATGAAGATGGATGTGCCAGGAAAGGCTGCAGGAGTTGTCCCCGTGGACTCTATCGAGGGGCCAACGGTTAGACTTCTAAACGGAGACGTTGTCAGATTGGATACCTATGATGATCTGATTTCTAAAGGTTTAGACAGAAAGAATATCTTGGATCAGATCGATACCATCTTGGATGTTGGGGAGATCCTGATAAACTTTGGAGATTTCTTGGAGAACAACCGACCTCTTCTGCCTTCTTCTTATTGTATCGAATGGTGGCTTTTGGAGTTGGAGAATGCAACTATGGAAGATCTTCAAATGAAAGATTATCTCAAGATAAGTGGAAGATACGCATTAGAACTATCCAGAAGGTATAATATTCCACTGCACCCAAATTTTACCTATCTCTGGCACGATATAGAAGAAGATGAATATAAAAAACTTGTGGATGCCGTGAAGGAATTTGGTGAGCTCGAGAGAGAGCGGGATATCCTGATCATCTCAAATTTGGGGATAAAAGGCATCCTTGAAGAGCTACTTTTGGAACATAAGATAAGAGATGGAAAGATAATAATTGAAGATGCGCTCCCATTTTTGGCGTGTCTGGGTTTAGATGATAAATTAGATGATTGTAAATCGAAGATTTGCAAGGGAGATAGAAAAGACGTTATAGAGATCATAAAAGAGAGAAGCGGACTGGTCGTGAGAAAAAAGGCTCCATCAAGGATTGGCGGAAGAATGGGTAGGCCTGAGAAGTCAAAAGAGAGAAAGATGAGCCCTCCTGCACATGTGCTCTTTCCAGTTGGGAGAGAAAGTAACAGACGATCCATACAAAAGGCCATTGATCTATCTAAAGATAAAAATGGAAGAATAAGAGTCAAGATGGGGATGAGACGCTGCAAAAAATGTGGAAAGAAGACAGTATCTATATTCTGCGATTGTGGAGGAAATACGGAAGCGATAAAAAAGGATGACGTAACTGAAACCGAGGTGAATATAAAAAAAATTTATGAAGACGCGTTGGCTAAACTTTGTGAGCAAGATACGGTCGAAGTGAAGGGCGTTAAAGGGCTGATCTCCAAGCATAAAATTCCAGAACCACTCGAAAAGGGAATTCTCCGTGCAAAGCATAATATATATGTCTTCAAAGATGGGACGATAAGGTACGATATGACGGATCTCCCTATCACCCACTTTAACTCTAAGGAGATAGGAACACCGATAAATAAGTTAAGAGATCTTGGATATGATAAAGATTACACAGGAAAGTCTTTAAAAGATGAAGAACAGCTAATAGAGATATTTCCACAGGATATCATCGTCTCAAACGACTGTGGAGATTATCTTGCTAAGATCGCAAATTATATGGATGATCTGATAGAAAAGTTTTATGGCATCTCTCCTTTTTACAAAATAAAAGATAGAGAAGGTTTAATAGGAGAATTGGTGATTGGACTGGCCCCACACACTTCTGCGGGCGTGTTAGGGAGGATAATAGGCTTCATAGAGAGCTCCGTCTGTTACGCACACCCATATTTTCACGCGGCGAAGAGAAGGAACTGCCTACCCTCAGAGACAGATATCTTGATTTTGAATTCGGGTATGCCAAAAATATTGGGAATAAAAGAAGTATATGATAGTATAAATGCCAAAGAAGATCTCGTAGATGATTATAGGACGTTAGAGAAAAAAGTGAACGGATTGAAGACGATATCTTTCAACCAGGAGAGCAATCGGTTTGAGGAGAGAAAGATAAAGTCGATCATAAAAACACCATTCTCCCGAAGCCATCTCATAGAGATAAGAACCAAATCCGGAAGGAATTTTTTGGCTTCGGGAGATCATAGGATCATCGCATATTCAAATGGCGAATTAAAAGCAAAAAAAGTAATCGAACTGACGAAGGACGACAAACTTATCGTTCCAGAAAAGATAGATGTGAGAGAGAAAGATCTCGATGAGATAGACGTTTTAAAAGAATTTTGGAGCTTGGAATTGAGTAATGAAATGATGGTCAGAGATACACGGGATTTCTTTAAAAATTTATTAAATAGACTCGACGGCATAAAAGAGGCGAGCAAAAAATTAAAGATCAACAAAAAAACACTCTCAAATTATATTTACAGAGACAGTATCCCGCTACCTCTATTGAAAGATATTTTCCGGCTTTGTAATGAAGAATTTATGTCCATACCAAAAAATTGTAAGTTGGGTATCAAGAGAGATAAAACCTCAATTCCAAGAATTATAAAGGTTAATAAAGAATTTATGAGAATAATGGGATATTATCTCTCCGAAGGATATCTCAGAGAGGGGGATAGGTGCTATCAAACCAATTTAGCTTTTTCGGAAGAGGAAATGCTTGAAGATTATATTATAAACATTAAAAAAATATTTGGTATAGATCCTTATGTCGGTAAAAATGTTCTAACGATATCCAATAAATTAGTTTATCATCTATTTAAAGATGTTTTATGCACAGGAGAGAACGCACACAACAAGAGAGTTCCAACATTATTTCTCGCATTACCAAAAGAGAAGATAAAGGAATTGCTTAAAGCTTATTTCTCTGGAGACGGATCGGTAGAGAAAGAAAGATTGCATGTTACTTGTTCATCGGTAAATGCAAGATTACTCAGGGATATAGGATTTTTGCTTTTAAGATTTGGAATTTTTTATAGATTGAGGGAGGAAAAAAGAGAAGCGAGCGGTTCCGTGAAAGAATTTTATTTAAAAAAAAGATTGAAGTGCTCAAATATTGAAGAACCACTTCCAGAGTTTAAGTCATATAGCATCTCGATAAGATCCAAATACGCGCGTAAATTTTATGATGAGATAGGCTTTTCTCTCAGTAGAAAACAGAGAGCATTGAAATCTGTCTTATCAAAAGAGGGAAAGGTAAGAGTTGAGAAATTTAAAAATTTTATCCTGGATGGCGTCAAGAAGATAGATATATCAAATATTCCATCGGGCCATCTTTACGACATCGAGGTGGAAGAGGATCACAATTTCTTGATGAATGATTTTATTTTATCTTCGAACTGCGACGGCGACGAAGATTGTGTCATGCTCTTACTTGATGGTTTGATAAACTTTTCAAAGGAATACCTGCCTGAGGGGAGGGGAAGGCTGATGGATTCACCGTTGGTGCTTACAGAGAGGATAGATCCTAAAGAAGTGGATGGAGAGGTACATAATATGGATATATGCTATAGATATCCACTCGATTTCTATTTAAGTACTCTTAAATGCGAAGATCCGAAGAATATTGAGATGGAGACGATAAAAGATAGGCTAAATACCAACTCACAGTATGAAAATTTGGGATTCACACAAGAGGTAACGGACATCTCTGAGGGTCCTTTGATGAGCTCATATAAGACGCTTGAGACGATGCGCGAGAAGATGGAGTTGCAGTTAAAGATTGCAAAGAAGACCCGAGCGGTGGACGAGGATGATGTTGCCGAGAGAATCTTAAAATCTCACTTTATTCCAGATATCATTGGAAATCTTAGGGCGTTCTCGACGCAGAAATTTAGATGCGTGAGATGCAACGCCAAATTCAGGAGACCCCCTCTATCGAAGACGTGCCCTAAGTGTGGCGGAAAGATCATCTTGACCGTCCATGAAGCCTCGATTAAAAAGTATCTGGGCGCTTCTTATAGGATTTTGGATGAGTTTAAGATATCTGGATATACCAGACAGCGCATAGAACTCTTGAAGATGGAGATAGAATCTCTATTTAAAGAAGACAAAGACGATCTGAATGTGGAAGATCTTGGAGGGCAGAAGGAGCTCTCAGATTTCGTCTCTTGATCTGTTCCATATTCTCACTCGGAACTACTGGTAGAAGATAATCTACTTAAGGTATTCAAAGATAAAAAAAAATGCCCTGGCCCGGACTTGAACCGGGGACATCCAGATCTTCAGTCTGGCGCTCTCCCAACTGAGCTACCAGGGCATGTGGGCTCGCGGAGATTTGAACTCCGGATCTCCGCCATGTCAAGGCGACGTCATACCCCTAGACCACAAGCCCAACTTCCATCATACCTATATCGACCTACATAAAATCTTTGTGCTCAAAAATCGAAGATTTTTGACATGTGAAAATGGAACATTTTCACGGCACGAAATCAAAGATTTCATTGCATCCCACGACGAAGTCGTCAGGATCATACTTGAGATATATTAATTGCCAATACCTCTCTTTCCTCTTTAAAATTAACGATACTTCCATCGACGATGATCTCACAACCGATATCTAAACTTCCTATATTATCCAGTAAATTTGGCGGGATAAATATTTTTTCTATGGATTGTTCACTTCGCACATATAAGATACATCCTCCATCCTCGAGATCATGCGTCGCTAGGACTTTCCCCCCGAACGATATATCACGATAATCTTCGAATATGACATAGATCATAGATAAAGATAGAAGCGATATAGTGAGGAGGAGAATAATCTCAGTTTCTACCTTCATTTTTTGTTTTTTAAAACTTCAGAGCTTCTTTCACAATTTGAGAGTATCTTATTCAGATCTACTATCAGGATCAGTTCCTCTCCGATCTTTCCAACGCTTCTTAAGAATTCGCCCTTTAGATTTTTAGAGATCATTAGGGGCAACTCTTCCATGGCATCTGATGAGAGACGTTTGACGTCCCTAACATTATCGACGAGCATACCAACGGGGGTGCCCTCGTACTCGACGACGATTATCCTTTTGCCCTCTTTCTCACCTTTCTCTTTGCCTTCACCCATGAATCCAAGCCTCCTTCCAAGGTTTATAATCGTTGTCACCTGGCCTCTCAGGTTTATAACGCCCTCAACGTAATCAGGGGCGTTCGGTATCCTCGTCATATC
>CABGHH010000009.1 GCA_902158745.1 Candidatus Methanolliviera sp. GoM_asphalt | reverse complement strand
CACCATAGTGGTTGTTTGTGTTCTCCTATAATAAATTTAGCGTTTTTTTTGTTCTGTTGTTTCTGTGAAGGTAGGGGCATCCAAAAATGGAGAGGTCTATTTTAATAATTTAGCATCTCTCATCGACTATATTTAGAATATCACTTAAAAGAGCGCTGGAGGTCTCCTTGGGGCCTGCCCCTTTTCCAGATATTGTTACCTCTCCCGCAACATCCGTCTTTATCAAAACAATATTTAGTGTGCCGCCAACGGATATGGGGTGGTCATACGGCACCAATTTTGGGGATACCTTTAATCTTTTTCCTTCTCTCTCGACCTCTCCAATCAATTTTATCGTACAGCCGAGCTCATCTGCAAGATCGAGTGATTCTGGCGTTATTCTTGTGATTCCTTCAACTTCCACATCTTCATATTTTACATCCATACCCATCAGAGAATTTGCCAATATTACCAATTTTGACGCGGTATCGATCCCTTCGACATCGTAGCTGGCGTCGGTTTCTGCTATTCCAATCTCCTTTGCCTCCAGTAATATCTCTTCGTAATCTCGCTTCTCCACATGCATCTTTGTCAAGATGTAATTGCATGTCCCGTTCAAGATACCCTTTACCGCCACGATATCATCCGCTCTGAGATTACTCTTGACCAGATTGATGAGGGGTATTGCCCCCCCAACTGTTGCCTCATACCCGATGGATACATTATTTTTTTTCGCCGTTTCCATGATCCTTTTATAGGCAACCACGAGTGGACCTTTATTTGAGGTTACAACATTTACCCTATTTTTAAGAGAAGTCAAGATATGATTCAAACCCGGATTTCCATCTCTTATATTTGATGGGGTGCATTCAACCAGGATATCCTGATCTATCTCTCCTATTAGATCTAATGCACTCTTGTCGTAAGAAAAAGCCTTTCCTCTTTCTTTCTTCTCAATAATACTCTTGATGTTTAGGCCATCTTCATCTATCTCAGCCCCATCTGCATCTACGATGGAGACCACCCTCAAATCATAGCCTTTTCCCCTCAAAAAATCTTTTTTTCTCGCCATTTCGGTTGCCAATCCCGCTCCTATCGAGCCAAATCCGACTATTGATATTTTAGCCGTCTTCATCCTATAACTCCGTGGGATACACGATGGTGATACCCTTCTTAAAAGCCAGTCTTTTAATGATCTCCACGCATCTCTTCATCTCTTCTTTTCCGACGGCTTTTATCGTAACCCTTGCAGAACTCTCCTTTTTTTTCTGAGGCATCTTGAGCTCCAGATCAACAATCTCCGCGTAACCGGTCTCGTCTATCCGATCTATCGTGTCTTTAATATCGGTATCCACTATGTGACCGATCATGATAAACGTCAGCTCCTCTATGAGCCTCTCTTCACCGATACTCAATATCCTTATTTTATTTTCTTCCAATGAATGCCTCATCTTTTTAATCTGCTCTTTTTCTGCTTCCACGGTGATTTGAACAGTGATGCTCCCATTTGCCTGCTTCTTCTCTCTATCATGAACGATATAAACTATATTTATGCCACACGCGCTTATGGGCGCGATGGCCCGAGCGAGTGTTCCTGGCTCATCCCTCAATTCGAGGTTCATTTTGATCTTCACGATGCTCTCCAAAATCTTTTTAATTTCTCAAGGACAAATGCTCACACAATCTTTGTTTCCAATATAGATATAACTAACTGGTGGATACTGAAGATCGATCGGAGAAGTTACCAAAAACTATAAATAGTGGCAATATCATTTGTTATATAAACCTAATGTTGCCAAGGAGGGTAATTTGAGGGAAACAGAAAAAGTAAGGGAGATACCGGTAGAGATAGAGGAGACCAGAGAGAGAATTAGAAAAAAAGGAGAGATAGAGAAGGAAGAGAGGTTGGAGGAGATCGTTGTTGAATGCCCTCGCTGCGGAAGCAGGAAGCTTATTCAGGATTACAAAAGGGCGGAGTTGGTCTGTGAAGATTGTGGTTTCGTATTAGATGATAATATAATTGATCCGGGCCCAGAGTGGAGGGCGTTTGATCATGATCAACGTATGGGGCGGAGTAGAACGGGACCCCCGGCGACATACACGATTCATGATAAGGGTCTTTCTACCATGATAGACTGGACAGATAAGGATTCCTATGGCAAGACGATCTCATCAACAGACAAAGCTCAGCTGTACAGGCTTAGAAAATGGCAGAGAAGAATTAGGGTAAATGATGCCACGGAAAGAAATTTGGCATTCGCCCTCTCCGAGCTGGATAGGATGGCATCGGCGCTCAGTCTTCCGAGGGATGTGCGTGAGGCATCGGCATTGGTCTACCGAAGGGCAGTTGAAAAGAATTTGATAAGGGGAAGAAGCATCGAAGGGGTAGCAACCGCGGCGCTATATGCCGGCTGCAGGGAATGTAGTGTGCCAAGAACTTTGAATGAGATAGCCGCCGTGGCAAGAGTGAATAGAAAAGAGATAGGAAGAACTTATCGATTCATCGCCAGAGAATTAAAATTGAACTTCCTGCCAATTTCTCCAACGGCTTACATCTCGAGATTCTGTTCTGCACTAAAGTTAAGCGAAGCTGTGGAGGCAAAGGCACTGGAAACGATACAGCGTGCCAAGGAAAAAGAGTTGACGAGCGGAAAGGGACCCACGGGAGTCGCCGCCGCCGCAATTTATATAGCCTCTATAGTATGTGGAGAGAAGCGAACCCAGAGAGAAGTGGCCGATGTTGTTGGGGTCACCGAGGTGACGATAAGGAACAGATATAAGGAGATTGCCAGTGAATTTGGTCTGGATATATCACCGTAGTCGCCTACGTTTAGGTGTTTAATCACCTTTATCTCATATCCCCACCAGATTCATCGAGATCATCAGGCAACTTATTCCTACTACGTCCATCACACTTGTAAGTAATGGTATCACCACATTATCAGGATCCAGACCCATCTTCCATGAGAAGAATGTGAAAAAATATGACATTAGAAGGGAGATGAATGTTATCATTGCCCCGCCGACCATACAAAGATAAAAGATGTTGAAAAATCCGGGGCTGCTGAAGCCCATATTTATCGAGACGAAGTTTAATATTAGTGCCAGTGCTGGAAAGACGCAAAGAGAAAGGATAAAAAAGGGGGAGAAACTTTTTACCGTCTCCCAGCTAGGCAAAATACCAAGTTTCTTCTCCTCGATACCAGTATAGAGGGATGATGATAACCTAGCGGCAAAGATGCTGCCCAGATTACCGCCCGTTTCATTGAAGGAGGGGACCAACATCAATATTGCCGTATATATGACCACCTCATCCATTTTATACCCCAAGATTAGTCCACTTGTAGTCGCAAATACGGCACAGACGATGAACGTTGGAAGCGTCTGAACGAGAATCTCTCTTGAATTTTCTCTTCTAAAACCGTAATATAAGAGAAAAATGCCGATCAAAATTAAGATAATCGAGGCGATGGCATTATAATTCTTTAGATGTATGCTCAAGAGAGCTGCCAAGAATATGGAAGGGATCGTTATTATGTCACCCAATGCCGTTATTAGAGGAGTCGTGATATTGTCCGGATCCCAACCCCTCTTGAAGCTCTCGAGGGAGATATATATGGTCGAGACCATCAATATTACGCCTGATATGAGACCGCCGATGATGGAGATGAATATCAGATGGGAGAGAGGTATCATCTGAAACCCGAGAGCCCGCCCTGTGAGATAGGCAAGAACTGCAAGCAGAAGTGACATGTTAAACGTCTGTGCGAAAGATGCATATATGTTGTCTATAATTAGAGGTGTTTTTTGAATTTTTGTGATTGCCGATGCATCGATTTCCCCACTATGCATCTTCGTTGCGAGCCTTGATCCCATCGAAGCAAAATTATTCCCTCGCATCCCAATCGCACCAGGGATTATTATGATCAGTCCTGGCAGGAGCAAAAGCAGTTCATTCATCCCTCCTAAAAAGATTCCCGCTAAAATATCCGTGAAGGCACATATCATCAAAACGACAAAGCTTTGTCTCAAAATTTCAGAAGAACTTTTTATACTCTTTAAAGCCGTGGCTAACCTTGTGTTTGATATATTTGTGAAAACCTGGACTATCTCCTTCGAGCGCATAGATCATACCCACGGTATTTGGCGGCTTTTTTCTCATCGTTGTATCTGCCTCTTTAGAGGTTATGATTGTTCTATAAAAGCGATATTTAAAAGTTTCTTACCGATTTGCAACTATATTGAAATGGTATCACCTAAAAAGTGAATCGAATATTTTCGATAACAAAAAGATAACAAAAATAAAGAAAAAAAAGAAAAAAAGAGATAATTACTTGGCTGGTATTATCAAACTCCTCTCTCCTGCAGGCGAGAACTCCCTCAAAGCTCCCTTTGCATACTCCTTTCTCACCTTTGAGTAGTCGAATTTGAGCGATGGATCTGCAAACGCCACCTTCACCAGTGGGTTTAGAACATAAGCATCTCCTAGGGCATAATGCGCGGCCGCACTTATACCAGCGTATTCTCCCATGTGCCCAACGTTCATCGCGTAGTTCGGATAGTTTGGACCTCTAAGCTCGAGCGGTGCACCCTCGTCTCCCCTGATCGAGAAGGAGTTCGCAGAACCGCACTGATCCTGCAGGTCGTAACCGTAGAATCCGAGCCTTCCGTGTTTCTCTTTGTGAAGAATCATGTGGAGATACCAGCCATTCAGACCGGCCTGTGCATGCCCGGTCGCCAGAGAACAACTGATCGCGGTTCCAGCCGCGCCGACGCCGCACCTCTGTGAACCACCGAAGTGATCTTCCATCAGTGTTGGGTAGGAATCGAGCTGTTCCATCGCGTATAATGTTACCTCCGTTCCCACGTCGATCACGGTATCCATCGTCGCAGGAGCCTTTCCTATTCCCCCGTACTTCTTGTTTATGTAATCGACGCCGTAGTACGTGTAGTCGTCCAGTATGTCATCCGTATAAGCCGCGGTAGAATACTGTGTGAATCCTACGCCTCCTGACATGTAAGATCCAAGCCATATCTGGTCGTACAGCATGACACCCGCCGCGACAACCTCAAGGGACGCCCTGGCTGGATCGTCTGGATATATCCTGTTTGCCTGCACGATATCTCCCAATAAACCGAACTGAAGTCCTCCAGGTTCATTTTCACCCCTAGCCCTTCTTGCAGGCAGGAAAGAAGCCATATCGATCGCGGCAGCATGCTTCGACGCGTAAGCAAAATCAGAGATCGCGGCCTCACCTGCGCACAGATGGTAGGCATCTATCATCGCCATTGATATCTGCATTGCAGACCATCTCTTCGTCGTAGCCCCATCACACGTTCTACATACGATCGTTGGTATGTGAACCGCCTGCCATAGACTCTTTCCTATCGCCTCTTTCAGTTGTTTTGCATGATCTTCGGTGAACAACTTGTTTATGTCAATCAAATATTGATCGTCTATCTCATCGGCAAGTTCATCATCTCCGGTGAATATCTTTACGTAGCAATCATCGACCAAACCTGGATTCGTCTCAACCATGTGTTCCTGAACAACGGCTGCACCTGGCATCGCGTGGTTTAGCATGTGCAGATACTCGTTGATCGTCTCGGGAGTAACCTCCTTACCCAGTCTCCTCTCGAGAACGCTGTGAG
Organism: Candidatus Methanolliviera sp. GoM_asphalt; assembly: GCA_902158745.1. Classification (GTDB taxonomy): domain Archaea; phylum Halobacteriota; class Methanoliparia; order Methanoliparales; family Methanoliparaceae; genus Methanolliviera. Next base: position 15,630 of record CABGHH010000009.1, on the reverse strand, counting down.
CCATGTCCAGACCAACGATCGTCGTTCTCCTTATGTCGTCCCAGAACTGCTGCATCGCGGCGTTGTTCACAAAGTGCAGATCGTCTCCCTCACAGTAGCTATCAGTCGTTGATAGTTTGTACGGCATCAAGACGCGCTGACCGAGAGGAATACCGCCGAGATGCAACATCGGATCGTATCCCGATATTCCTCTCTCCTCTGCTATCTTTTTACCCGCGTCTCTGAACTCTTTCTTTCTCTCGGACTGCTCGATGCCCATTCCGATATGCGTCTGTATCTTATCCTTCGGATCTTCCTCAAACTTCCTCTTCATCGCCTTGACAAATCTTCTCTCATAGTCTAATGCAAAATCTTCTCCTACTGGCATATGAATCACTCCTCAATCTTTAATTGATATGCGGCCATCGCTCTTAATTTATGGATCCTCTGAACGAATTTTAACAGTTCTTCATCGTCCCTCATCTTATATCCATCTACTCTGTGACTGGTCGTCTTCTCTTTTCTCACTTCCTCCGGGAGTGGTTTTCCAACCGATATCTTCTTATCTAGCGGCTCTCCGATCTGATTTTTTACGTAATATACATTTCCATCTTCACCGAGTTCTGTTCTACTCAACATATCGAACATCAAACCGTTCTCGAGGAGCCTTAAAGAGTGGCCATGAACGGTAGCTCCCCTCATGCTGCTCAAAGCAGGATCATAAACCTCCGTCTTCAATAGATCACTGGCAATCTTTTCAACGTCTCTCTCCCTTGCTTCTACGATCCACCTTCCGGATAGCGTTCCTGTATCTATTCCCCTGTACCTGTTGTGCATCATCCATGCCCTGACGTACGGAGTGGATGGAGCAAAGTACACAGAATCCGTGAACTGAGCATACCTGATTCTATCTCCAGCTTTTGCTCCTTCTGTTGGCTCCACAAGTTCTCTGATTGCACAATCGGGTTCTTCCATCTCCTCAAGGGGGGGATGTACGCTCTTATACGCCTCTCCGGGGGCTCTATGCCCCAATATTAAAGCTACATCTTCGTCAGATACCTCTCTCTGTTTTTCAAGCTCATATTCGGGGTTCATAAAATTTCTTCTGTTTTCGGCAACCTTACCCACCCCCGGATAGTATTGCGTCTTATATTCTGCCATTTTTTACCTCCTTATGTTATATTATACTCTTTCAATAACGGGTTTATTACACTACATATTTCATTCAGCTTTGCTTTTGGACATGCTATACCACGTATGACCCCACTGACAATTCCAACAACGGTTCCTTCTGTCATGATATCTTCTTCTTTTGGCATCACGTACCTCGTCTTGACGCCAACCTTTGCGAAATCCTCGAAATCCACCGGGGCTTGACAGATCACCATCGCAGGAAGATCCACATATCGGAGTATCGTTCTAACTTTATAGACAACGTGGCTTCTTATGTTTCCGTGATGAAGTATCAGCAGCTTAGCCGTCCTCAACTGTTGAACCTCCCTTTCAGTGATGCCAAAGTTTGGCCCCATACCTCTGGTCGCGCTCGGTGCGTCTGGAGGTGTCCCAGCCCCCGAATTGAGTACCAGAACACTCACCTGTATTCTCTCCTTTCTGAGCGCCGTGGTTATATCGCAGACAGGTTTTGTTATATGCCGCCTTCCTGGGGACATCGCCAAGACAAGCACATCTGATCTTTGCGCCTCCGCAAATGTGCCCCTCTGGGCTATTCCTCCACCGATACCAAGCCCCATCCCTTCTCTGCACGCCACCACTTCTGTCTCCCGATCAAAACTCATTTTGAACCCAACTCGTATATCTCGTTGGATCTTGGATCCGTAAGCCCAAGAATTCTCTTGTCTCTGATGATGCCGTATTTCGCATAATCGCTGGTAGTCATCTTTTCTCTGAGAAATTTACCGCGTTTTACCGAAAATTTGCACGGCATCATCCTATCACAAGCTTCTTTCACCTTTTCTAAGGCGTCTTCGCCTTCCAGCTCCAATAATATTCTTCCGAGACAAATTTTGAGTTCAAAGGTAATCCCTCCCACTGTTATCTCCCTTCTTTCCGGATGATTTACCGGCATACCTTTTGCTGGTCCGTATGGGACCGCATATGGCAAATTCGGGCCGTGAATAGCCATTCTCACTATACCCTCACTCTCTGCCAACGCATTCAATATGCGTTCGGTCGAATCTGCACCGAGCAATCTATGTGGGATTATCTCAACCTGTATGGAACCGGTCATTTTAGTGAAGTCTTCCATACCTACTCACAAGCTGTCTTTTATCTCCTTGGCTCCTTCTGCAACGTATTTTAGTGGCTCTCTGAACTCTGGAATTCTTCCATATGTATCACCTATCATCTTAGACGTCATTTCCGGTGAGAACATCTGAGTCCCAGCATCGAGAGCCATCGCGGCTGCGACGCACGGTATTACAAAACCGGCCGCATGCCTCGTAACGATATGATTACCATTGAAGATTCCTGGCCCACCACCTCCGTATATCGAATGGCTGAAGAAACTCATACTGACTCCTGTACCTTGCACTCTGCCAAAATCGCATCCGGGCAATCCCGTCGCTCGTTCTATCAGGTCATTGAAGTAGATAAAATTGGATGAAACTCCCTGTCCTGCCCTTGCGGCTCCTTGGTTTACCATAACAGAAGCAAGCATCCCAGTGGCCACATAAGCGTTCCACATCGGTATATCATCCGTCGTATATTGCTGAAAACCACTCGGTAATTTTCCATCCGGTTTGATTATACTATCATCAACGGCTCTTTGAACGGTGCTTTGAACAACCGAGCCCGTCGTCCCTGATTTTCCGTTCTCCTTTACCAGGTCATAGACCAAGTTGTTCGCATTCAACCCCTGATATGCAAGACCGAGCAGTTGGTATCTCTCGAAAGGTCCGATACAATTTCCCATCTCGAACATGGCGGTCTGTTCAAATATGGATGCCAGAGCGGTAGCATTCATCGCATTTTTCTTCGTGATGGCAACGTAGTGATTCACTCCAATATTCCTCAACGCATAACCGAGCCCTTCATCTTTCTGTGGAACACTAAGCATTGAGCTTATGTTGGATCCATCGAGTCCAACTGTATGCGGATAAGATCCCCAGATCGCCGCTTTAACGTAAGGTGCATCGAACATGTCTATGTTGAATATCTCGACTAATGCCTGTGTAGTGGCGGCTGCCGCGGTCGTCATTCCTGCAACGTACTCCCCTCCGGCATCTATCCTCGCCGTTGGAACCTGAAGCAGAAGTAATTTGCCATCTCCCAAAACTTCTACGACCGTATCATCTCCTTCTCTTGCCTGCGCCATATCCTTCACTTTTTCCGCGATTTTCTCCGCATTACCCACAACATCGAGCTTAATCCTTCTGCTTCTTATCCTATTGACTTTCCCCCCATAATTTCCGTTCTCCAAAGTTTTCTCGATTCCAGCGAGGTTTATTGCCACAGTTCGTTTCGTCAGGCTTATTATCTTCTTGATCACCGGGTTCACCAATGGACTTATTGCCTCCAATGGCACACCTTCCTCGACCAGATTTCCCCTGTCGCTATACAGGTCTATTTTTTCCTCGTATTTTACCATCCTTCACCTCCATTTATACACAATATATGGATCAGGAAGCAATCAGAGATTGGTTCTATATAAATTTTTCTTTGTAAATTAGCACAGTCCGAACGATCGTTTAAATGCATACAAAAAGCTCGAAGATTTTTTAAATAATATGGAAATATTATCTGGAGATGTTCAAACCAAAATCTGTGGATATTTGATTGATGATGAAAGCTACAATTAGAAAAGACGGAAAGGTTAAGGTCGAAGATGGACTTGAAGATTTGTCGCTGGCGGAGACATTTTTTTTACTGGAAAGAGAGAAGATAGAACTTTTTTCTGATGTTGGAAGAAAGATAAATCTGGAGAAATTTTTCGAGATCGGTTCGAGATTAGACTCAAGGCTCGAGATAAAGTGCATCGTTTATAGAGACCTGAGAGAGAGAGGTTACCACGTAAAACATGGTTTGGCAGATTTTAGACTATACCCTAGAGGAAAAAAACCTGGAGAGGGAGCGGCAACGCGTTACGTCTATGCTATTTCTGAAAGGGAACCTTTACCTATGAAATATATTCTGCAAAAGGTAAAGATGATCAATAATATCAGAAAAACGATGATTCTCGCCGTGGTCGATGAAGAGGGAGGAATGACATATTACAGCGTCAAAGAGGCGATCTTTAAGCCGGGCGAAAGAAAGGTATTCGAGACTAAATATATAGCACATCTCGTCAAAGATAACGTTTTTTTATGGGATTCTCCGGAAAGGGCTTTGAACGATCTCTTTGAAGGGGGATTTTATGGAAAACCTTTTGGAGGCATTTTGCAACTATCTTTGATAGAATCTGCCTACCTTCTGGAAAAAAATATTATTAGAATAGTTAAAGGCGGAGAAGAGATCAGCATAGATGATTTTTTTGCTCATTGCAGTGACACCATGGAGAATTTCTCGATGATTTATGGGGTCTATAGAGATCTCAGGGAGACAGGATTGATCGTCAAGACTGGATTTAAATTTGGCTCACACTTTAGGATATACGAAAAGATGGATCTAATGGCATTCCCCCACTCAAGATATTTGGTGCACGTCTTTCCCATCGATCATGTATTTAAGATACCAGATATATCGAGAGCTGTTAGATTGGCTAACAGCGTAAAGAAGAGGATGATATTTGCCGGGGTGGGAGACGCGATTGAATATATAGATATCACCAGAATAAAACTTTAAGTAGTGGTGATCCTATCCAAATATCTTATTTAACAGAATAGAAGCTGATCTCCTGAAGAGATCAACGTATAATCAAAGAGGGAAGAGATGAATGAAGAATTAAAACGCGATCTTGGTCTTTTCTTTGAACCGAGAAGTGTTACCATAATTGGTTCACTCGAAACAGGTGTGTCAGGTGGCGGCGTTATAATAGAAAATCTGCGTAAGTTTGGTTTTTCGGGTAAAATTTATCCTGTCAATCCATCTTATGACGAAGTTCTCGATCTGAAGGTTTATCCTAATATAAATGGCATCCCAGAGGTTGTCGATCTGGCAATCGTGGTTACTCCAACCAAAATTGTTCCATCGATCGTTAAAGAATGTGCCAAGAAGGGCGTGAAAGCGGTCATCATCGTATCGGACGGCTTTGCGGAGATTGGTGATGAAGGAGCCCGGCTCCAACAAGAAGTGGTCGATATCGCAAAATCCACCGGATTGCAGATCATAGGGCCTGCTACGATTGGTATCGTTAATGCTGCGATAGGTCTTGCGACCACTCAATATATGGTGGGGTATGAAAAGATTAAAAGAGGGAATATCGCTCTGGTTTCTCAATCGGGCGTGATGGGGCTCCAAGCGCTGCCCTTTGAAAATTATGGTCTGAGCAAGATGTGCGACCTCGGCAATAAGTGCGATCTCGATGAGAGCGACCTATTAGAATATTTGGCAGACGATCCGGATACGAAGGTGATCGGTCTTCATCTCGAGGATGTGAGAAATGGGCGCCATTTCTTGAGTGCGGCCAGGGATGCCGTTGCAAAGAAACCTATTTTGGTCTTTAGATTGGGACGAACGGAGGAGAGTAAAAGAGCGATGGTGTCACATACAGGTTCTATGGCGGGAGAGTACAAAATTTATGAGTCTGCATTCAAACAGGCGGGAATTATCAAGGTCGATACGCTCCGTGAGTTCCTTGAAATTCCAAAGATATTCGTCTCTCAGCCATTGCCCGAAGGAAACCGAATCGCCATAATCACGATCACCGGTGGGGGCGGAACGATAGCGATAGATAAAGCCATCGAGTCCGGGTTATCTCTTGCCAAGTTATCCGCCGAGACAGTGGATAAACTCGCAAAGATACATCCGACGTTGAGGGGCAATCCGATCGATATAGTTCCGGCGATGTTGAGTGTGGACCTCATCTCTCTATATAAAGACGCTATAAACTTACTTTTGAGCGATAAAAATGTCGATTGCATCGCCATCACTTTATGGGCAAATCCGATGGTTTCCCCACAATTCTACGTTCAATTACTAAGCGATCTGAATATGACAAAACCCATAACGATCTGGGTCTATGGACCAACATCTTCCGGCGTGGAAGAGACGATACGCGAGCTCGAGAATTCTGGTTTTCCTGCATTCCCGGATTTTGAGACTGCAATCAAAGCGATGGGTGCAATGTATGAATATTCGGTTACATGTAGCCATCATGCTATAGATGAGATTGATATTTGAGCTTTTGGGAGAAGATATCAAACTCGCCAAGGCCGAGGTATTCTCTCTCTTCCAAGATTATAAGATACTCTTTGATCTCGGAACGATCTTGGGATTGAAGGTTAGCAAGGATTTATGCTCAAAAGAGGACTTGAGATTACTGGCGATGACTCATTGCGTTTCAGAGATATTGGGAGAATCTGATTCTATTAAGGAAGATATAATTGAATCAGTGAAGAAGATAAGTATAGAAAAAAGACCGCTCTTTGTCAGGTGCAGGAAAGTAAAAGAGAGTAAGCTTAGAAGTGGAGAAGTGGAGCGTGCGGTGGGAGAAATTTTTTACCAAAAGGGATTCAAGATAGACCTGAGAGAGCCGGAGATCGAGATAAGGATCATAATTTGTGGAGAAAGGGCATTCATCGCGAGAAAGATCTGTGATTGTGATAAAAAAATTTTGAGAAAGAATCCACTGGAGATGCCCTTCTTCTATCCCGGGGTTCTGAATCCAAAACTAGCTCGAGTTCTCGTAAATCTTTGCGGTTTAAAGAAGGGAGAGAGACTTTTGGATCCGATGTGCGGTTCAGGTGGAATCTTGATCGAGGGGGCCTCGAGAGGTCTTGAGGTATTCGGCGTCGATGCGAGGGAGAGGATGGTTGAGGGAGCGCTCAAAAATCTCAGGTCTTCAGCGTTTAAGGGATACAATCTTATGGTGGGAGATTCAAGGAATTTGTGCTTTAAGGATCGATCGATGGACGGGATCGTAGTAGACATGCCTTATGGACAGTCTTCTCCCATCATAGGAAAGAGCGCAAGGGAGTTATACTATAGATCAATGGAAGAGATCTTCAGAATTTTTAAGAAGCGGTGTGTCGTTGTCGCGAGGGAAGATTTGTCAGAGATCGCGGAGATTATCGGATTCAGATCGATCGAGAGATATGAGCAGCGGGTGCATAGAAGTCTGACGAGAAAAATTCTGGTTTTATCATGAGGATTAAATGTTAGAGGTCATCTTTCTTGGGACGGGTGGGTCTATTCCTACGCCGGGCAGAAACACCTCCTCAGTAATGTTAAGGTATGAGGGGGAGAAGATATTGTTTGATTGCGGTGAGGGGACGCAGCGGCAGATGATGATTGCGAAGACGGGTACGAAGAACTTGAAGAGGATATTCATATCCCACTTCCACGCGGATCACTTCATCGGCTTGCCCGGTCTCATCCAGACGATGAACTTCAACGGGAGAGTTGAAGACCTAGCTATATATGGGCCTCTGTATGCGGAGAGGTTCGTCGAACTGATAAAGAGTATGGGATATTGTAAATTCCGTTTTAATATAATCGGAAAGGAATTAAAAGAAGGGGATTTTATAGATGGGGATAATTACCGCATAACGGCATTCAAGACCGATCACAACGTTCCAAGTCTTGGATATATCTTTCAAGAGAATGATAGGTTAGGAAGGTTTAACGTGGAGAAGGCGACCTCTTTGGGGCTTAAACCGGGTCCTTCCTTCGCTAAACTCTGCTCAGGATTGCCTGTGGAACTTGATGGAAAGACCATAACACCGGAGATGGTCATTGGACCGAAGAGATCAGGAAGAAAGATCGTCTATTCTGGAGATACCCGACCGTGCGAATCATTGTTCAATGCCTCAAAAGGGGCGGATCTGCTCATCGCCGATGGAACTCTGGAGAGCGATTTAAAAGACTGGGCAATGGATACGAAGCACTCCACAGTGAGAGAGAGTGCAGAGCTTGCGAGGTGGGCTAGTGTAAAGAGGCTCATCTTGACCCACATAAGCCCCAGATATTCTGATAATATAAAAAAATTGAAAGATGAGATAAAAGAGTTTGATTCTGCAATAATAGCGGAAGATTTCCTCAAGATAGAAATTCCTTTCCAAGATTAAGGTTAAAAGTAATGAGATCTCTCATATTCTTTGCCATAGTTCTCATCTGATCGAGGAGTGTCTCTTCGTTCTTAAATTCTTCTACTAACCTTTTCAACTCCTTCTCTTCCACTCTTTTCATCACTCTGGCGCATCTCATCATCTCTGGAATCACGTTAACGACATTTCCGATGATCGTGATGGAGGCATCTCTTGCCGTCCTCGAGAAGGGATTCAGTTCGATGGCGATGGTGGTCTTTCCCATATCCTTAAGTTTCTTGGTTCTATCTCCGTCTTCGAGAGCTAAAAGAACGGTGTCTGCCCTATAAATTCCCCGCTCATCGACGATCCCCCTTGCGTGATCTATCTCTTTCAATCTGATACTCTTCTTTCTTTCACCGAGAACGACCAAAGCTCCATTTTTTTTGAGATGTTCCACGATTCTTTCAACCCTCTCTTCTGTCCTGTAGAATAGATTGACTTCGAGTGGAGCATTTATCTCTTTACTGAGCAACACAAGATCTTTAGGAACAATAGCAGCAGTATTTCCATTCACAGAGATTACCGGGTGTTCTGATAGAATTAATGATGCTACTGCAGCCTTTATGCCTTTCATCGTTGGGGGAGAGATATCTTCTCCCATTAAGAGACCGAATGCCTCTCCACGCCCCTCGGCCATCAACCCATTAACACCCGTAATTCCAAGTTTGACACCTTCAATTATCTTCTCTTTTGTACATTCCCACATATTCATCTTCGTATTCATAAAAATTTTGCCATCAGCTCCATCTTCGAGAGTATATGACCGGAGTTACTGCTCTTGTCCACCATCTCTACACGCCATTTACCATCCTCTTCGCCCCCTTCGACCATCATATCTGGATTGATCCCGTGTACCATACCCAAAAGAAGATTATATAGGCACAGACGTGTCGATCTCAAGACACCCTCTGGGAAAGAGAGCATGAACTTGCAATACCTATCTTTCCCATCGATGACTTCTATATTGTAATTATAGATCTTTGTATAGTATTTTATGGCTCTTAACGTCATCTTTGCGTCGCCTCTATGCCTTAGCTTTATCAGGGAATCTATCAGTTCATAGCATCTTTTAGACACAGTTTTAATATCTTCATCGTTGAACATTCTTACACCGGATCTTTTACACCTCAAATCGTCTATATTTGTGTTTGTCAGAATATCGAATGTCTGTCTCGCTTCTCCAAATTTACCTCCAAGCTTCTCCTGCTCCTTAATCGCATCTGTTAGATCGTCGGAATATCCGCATTCCTCTATCAGATACGGATCTCTAGTACTTTTCTTACCATCGAAATCCATTGCCCTTTCAGGGCTCAAATATTTATCTCTGGTGCAATCTGCCTTCAACCATTCTCCGTTTGCATAAACCTCGCAGATACCATGATTTATCTTACGCATGAATCTGCTCTTCGTGTTTATGATTGGTATATCACTGAAACACTCTCCCGATATCCATTTAAACGCAAATCTGGCAGGTATACCTTCATTTCTGAGTAAAGCGACGAGCAGATTGGCTTTATTATAACAATTTCCCTTCCTTGTATTAAGCGTCTCGGATGCCTTCACGAAGGGTTCGAAGAAATATTTTATCTCGTCCCTCACATAATAAAAGGCGTTCACGATGAATTCCCTATCGTCAGAACTTTTTTCTCTGAGCTCATCCGCCAATCCTTTTATCTCAGGATCTTCACAGTCGCAGAACGCCGTCTGTGTCGTATAATTATCCATAATTATGATAAATACTGATCTCTATTAAAAATTTTGTAAAGAAGATTGAGATTTTGTGAAGAATATTCTTCAGATCACTACCTCCCCTATTTTACTGATAAAAAGATCACCAGGCGGCAAGGTTAGAAATTTATCCCTCACTTCCCTCTCCAACTTCTCAAATTCTTCCTTCTCTTCCTTTGTTTCCTCTCTCGGAATTGCATATTCAACCAATTTTCTCTGTTGGAAGAATTCTTTGGGAAATATCTCCGGTCTTGCTCGAACCTGAATTGAAGTATTAGTACGCTTTCGGACAAATGTGAAGACATGGTTGTGTGAAGCTAGATTTTCAACACTTGTTCCTTCTGGCAATTCAAGCCTAAAATCTTCTTTCGACCTTTCTCCCAAGATATATTTGAAAGTTTGTTGCGAACCCTCGGTGGGAAGCGCACTTATTATTTTCATATCGTCTCTTTTTGGTATTTCCTCATGCCATAGTTTTGAAAATGCCAATTGTGCCGCACGAAAAGAAGATGATACGCATATGCAAGGTTTTCCGTCTATCAGTTCTTCGTGAAGTTTTGCTACTTCTTCTATTGTTATCTTTAGCAACGTTCTCCCATCATCTATTATAATAGGTTCCATCTTCCACACCTTCAAAGAGATCATAAGAATTCATAACCAAAAATTTATCCCTCACATCTGACCACTGCTTTGCAAATTCAGCTTTTTCATCAGGTGTTGCCGTTTTCGATTTTACTTTCTCTCTTAGAACGAAGAATCCCTCTGGAAATACCTGGGCTTTTACCTTTGTTTTGAATATCTCCCCGGTATCTGTTCTGATGAACTCATAGCAATAGTTCTCCATCGTGAATTTTTTTCTACTGGTCCCCGGGGGCATCTCGAGCGTGCAACAATCTTCTGTGAGAAGGTAATTAAATGAAAGCCTATGCCCTCCACTGGGATGATGATAGATCACCTTAAGTTCGCCTTGTGTCGGATACTCTCCTCTCTCATAGAGTTGCGATATGGCAGTTTTTGTAACCCTGAAGGTACAAGGCCTGCATACACATTCCCATAGTTCTTCACCAGTAGCTTCAGCGAGGTCTTCTATCGTGATATCTAGAAGGTCTCCTCCTTCGTCATATATCAGGATAGGTTCCAGTTTATACTCTGGTAATGCTTCTCTTACACCATCAGGCGTAGATTCAACAACAGCTGCAAAAGAAGCAATACAGAACGACATCAATACCAATACAAGAAAAATATTTCTACGATTCATTCTTCATCTTCCTCTTTTTTTAAGATATTTCTCTCCTTCTTCAAGATATAGTAAAACACCACGAGCGAAAATGGAAGCAAAAATATCGCCGGTGTATAAGGTGGCGCGTACGTTTCCAAAAATCCTTCCAACGTGTTGAACCAACTTCTATCGCCTCCAGGTATCGACTCGGTGATCATCGCAAATATGTCAAGACCCGCAACGATCCATATCAATATGCTCCCCATCATCACCTTCGATAGCTGATGGATTTCTGAAATATTCTTGATGCCAGCGAGATAGAAGAGTCCAGCAGATAATATGATAAGACCGCCCCATCCGCCTCTGAATGCATCGCAGGGTATCTCCAAAATCCCAAAGGAGAGACCGCTCCCCCCAATCGTCACCAGCAAGTCGGCGATTCCAAATGCCAATGTAACGACACCTAGTATGCCAAAATATATGCTAGATAATCTCTTCATCTAAGCCACCCCCAGTAATATCCATATCAGATGCAGCAGTCCTCCATAGAGGGTTACCACCATTGCGAGAACAGCTATACTCCCAAGCAGTTCTTTCCATCCCTCTCTGAGCATCATCGCAAATGTTGCCACGCAGGGAAAGTATATCGAGACGAGTACCACCGCGCTTATCATCTGATACCTTGTCATCTCAATGGCAGATAGCTGTGCAACTGCAAGATCTTTTCTCAAGAAAGCCGCTATCAATGGACCCGCCGTTTCACTTGGCACACCGAACCATCCAATAAATAAGGGAGATAAGATATCACCCATCCATGCTATAAATCCGGTGAGATATAGAACATTCACGATCACACAACCCAAAAGCACGAATGGAAGAGCTACCTTGAAGAAGCTACTCGTCCTCATCCAGAGCTTTCTTCCAACGTTCTGTGCTGTTGGCATCTGATATGGAGGCACATCTATCAGCATCTCTGGGGTTTTTCCCGGAATGATCTTGTTGAGGATGAAGCCAAAGATCAGGTATCCCATAAAGAGATAGAAGATGACAAAACCCATCGTATCTGGAATTACTTCTTTCATGATCCCAAGCTGGGCGCCGCAAGGAATGAATATCGCAAGAATTGTCATCATTATAAACCGCTCTTTTCTCGTCTCGAGAACTCTCGTCGCGGCAACCGCGGGTACGTTACAGCCAAGAGATAGGATCGTTGGCACGATCGCATATCCATGCAATCCAATCCTGTGCAAGATCGTATCGATGAGAACCGCCAATCTTGGAAGGTAGCCACTGTCTTCCAGAAGAGTAAGTATCAGGTAAAATGCGACTATTGCAGGCAGAACTACACCTATCGCAACAAAGAATCCACTCGTCAAGACACCAAAGGCTTCAAAACAATTAGTCGCCGATGGATCTCCCACAAAAATATAATAAAGCCAGCTCTCTTTTCCCGGGAAAATTTCCTGCAACCAGAGAAGCCAGTGTTCATCGAACAATTTAACGAAAAAACCATCCGTAAAGAATCCTGCAAATGAAGAGAAAAAACTCCAAAAACCGTATAGAACCGCGATCGCGATGGGTATCCCCGTCAAAGGTTTGACGGTAAGCTCGCCGATAGCATCCTTCAAGGTATGTTTATATTCACCGAACGTTACTGTCTTCTTTGAAATTTTATCGATCAGATCCCATCGTTCATCAACATCCAGTTTCGTCAATCTTCCACCCTCTCAAAGATATCATCCACCTCGACCGGTGCTGTCCCCCTTGATCTCGACACCAATTCTTTGATTCCCTCGCCACTTATCGCTGTCGTTGATACAACTGGAACGCCAAGTATCCGCTCTAAATTCACCACATCGATCTTTATATTCTTATCCTCGGCAACATCCCACATATTCAGTGCGATTGCAACAGAATACCCTTCTTCAACAATCTCTAAAACTAAATAAAGCCCCCTCTCTATCTTTGAAGCATCTATAACACATATCACGGTTGCATCCCTACTTTCATGCAGCATCTTTACTGCAACTTCTTCTGCCTTATCCTTTGGATCCAGAGAGAATGTGCCTGGTACATCTATCACCTCAACCTCTTCTCCTCCGACCCTCATGTATCCTTTTGTATAATCGATCGTGGTTCCGGGATAATTCGATTCAATAACGTTCGCCCCGGTTAGACGGTTGAAGAGAACGCTCTTTCCGACATTTGGATGCCCCATCAGTAAGATCTTCATTCTATCTCCACGATGATCTTATCTGCGACGCCCAATCCCAAGGACGTGTTTGCCCCATCGACCGATACAACAACAGGTCCTTTCATGGGATGTTTTGTGATCATCTTGAGGTTCTTTCCGACTCTAATGCCCATACCCGCCACCTTTAGTTTCAGATCCTCATCGATGCTTTTTACAATAGCTTCTTCATTGTAATTCATTTCAGATATTTTCTTTTCCATCTATATCCTCACAACTCCGATCTTTTGTGCCATCCTGCGGCCGATGGAGATCATATTTCTATCGACCTCGACCGTGATGGGACCATTATTTGATATCACGCGTACGGCGCTGCCTTCAAATAACCCCCTTAGATATAGCTTCTGCCTCAGCGTATGTCCCCCATCGATCGCTACAATTCTCGCCGATTCACCCGCCCCTATTTGAGTTAGCATCATTCTTCTTTCACCCGTAGCAATTAGATATATAAACAATTTGCCCTAATAAAGTTCGGTTTTGGATAAAAAACCTAATTCCATTAGGATTTAGTAAAAGAACCTATAAACAGATTTAAAAGATAAAATAAAAAGAGAAGATCACTCCACCGAGATCTTCTCGGCCAATCCACGACCGATGGTGATCAATTCCCCCCCTATTTTTGCGGTCACATAGATACCCTTCTTCTGCAATGGAGCCACCGCATCTCTCTTGACCAGCGTTATATCTTTACCTTCTTTGAATCCCACCTCATCAAACTTCTCTATGAGACTCATTCCACCCAAAATCTTTGCTATTTTAGCCTTTTCACCTGTCATCAGATAGTTGATCTGGACGAGTTCTCCATCCTTTTCCACGAGCACCTTAGATGCTTGACCCTCGCCCATCCTCACTTCGCTATCTCCGATCTTCAAGACCAACGTGACGTCCTCGAGGTGGCGCGAGAACTCGATCTTCTCTCCGGGTTTTATGCCAAGATCATCGGATATGAATTTTTTGAGTTCTTTTCCACCTTCGATAGATTTTACTATTCCATCTTCTCCTTTTTCCAACTGCAATAATGGAAGTGATCTGTCATCTTTCTCCACGATTATCTTACCGCCCCATCCACGAGATACAATCACTCCTCTATCACTACCACTCAATACCAGAGAGATGGCTCCTGAGTGAACGTGTATTGGCTCCGTAGATATAACGGTCAGTTCAACTCCTTCGACAACCCCAAGATCCTCTAAACTCTTTTTAACGTCCGAACCTCCCTCAATCTTCTTCACGGTCACCGTCGTTTCTGGCTCCACCTTGTCCAACAATTCCATATTTTTCACCTCATCTTAATGGTATCATTAGGTATAGAAATAATATCCCCTAATAAAGTTCGGTTTTTGATAAAAATGCTAATGAGATTAGATTTTAGAAAAATAATCTATAAGTAGATCTAAAAGATAAAAATATGAAAAGATCACTCCACCAAGATCCTTCCGGTTAACCACCAGGAAGCCCTTTCCGTAAGGAAGTGGGGGATAATAAAGATGGTAAAAGAAAAAAGACACATCAAATCGACGAAATTTCCGATAGATCTCGCTAACGACAAATCCGGTGGAGAGAATCAAAGACAAAAATCCATGTGGGATCAAGGCACACGGTATATCTCCCGAAGAATTTGATAGAGGACAGCGCATTTCCGTTTAAATCTATGGAGCCACTTGTGGTGAGGATCGATGGAGAGAGATTGATTGTGGAGAGAACACAAAGAAAAAAGCATGGAAAATAGGAAACAATCGATATTCTGATATATGTTTAAGAGAAAAAACATTCACGGATATACGAGGCTTGTTTGCACATTGATAAAGACGAATCAAAGTCAACGAAGTTCGACCAGAGAGATGTATATGCGAACCATGTTTGGATATCTCGCCAAATTGGAGGTATATGCGAAGTAAGTTCGGATATGCTACGTTATCTGAAATCGTGGACTCTGGAGGGTGATGAGACATGAATATGGTATATGCGGCACTATCGATTTTTCTAGTGGTTTTCAACTTTTTCACATTTTTCAATAGCCATTTTTTGCATGTTAGAAGATTTTAAAACATATTTTACACAATTTTTTTATATTTCTCATCATTATGTTTCAGATAATGGTGAAAAACCAGAAAACAGTTCATTTTATCATAAAAAAAGGGATAGCTATCGCTATTAGATTACTCTTTGATAAACCCAAAAATAGACAAAAAGTTATCCAGGATCTAAAAAGGGAATGAATTTCAAGAATACTTCAAGCAAGGTTTTCT
>CABGHH010000008.1 GCA_902158745.1 Candidatus Methanolliviera sp. GoM_asphalt | reverse complement strand
GAATTCCTCGTTTATTTGCCGCCCTTATTGAAAATATAGGTCCCTTAATTTTTGTGATGCCCAATTCAAAAATAGTACGATACAGTGAGATATCAATCTTTAGTGGATTTAAAAAATCCGATATCTGCTCAATTATTTTCACGTAAACCTAATCTCCCTTTTACCTACATGGATGGGATAGATATTTAAAGATAACATCAAAGAATCTATAGGTGGAGTGTGTGAAGGTAAGTAATTTTATATCATGAGGGAGGGGAAGCCCTGATGAAAGAAAAGAAATATTAAGAGGCAACCCCATGACGATATGATGACAGATCGAAAAATGCCGGGGTGGCCGAGCGGACTAAAGCGACGAGCTCGAGACTCGTTGTTCCACGGGAACGCAGGGGTTCGAATCCCTTCCCCGGCGTTAAATGAATCCTTCCTTCTTTGCCCTTCTCTTTATCGCGCGTATGAAATATTTCATCGGCAAAGAGAGAAGTTTGCCACGCATTCCTGCTCCATAGTAGTCCTCCACAAAAGCTCTTGACCACCTTAGGCCATGTTTTAGACAAATTATCAAGAGCTCTCTTTGAAGCTCCGTCACCTCTTCGGCCTCAAACCAATCTTCCTTCGTGAGTTGCCCCAGAGGAACGAAGAAGAGAGGTACTATAAGACTTTTGTAATCCTTCAAATCCTCGACCAGCTCGATCGTCTTGATCACATCATCTTCCTCTTCGCCCGGTAATCCAGCTATCAAAGTACAGGCAGGCACCAGATTATTGTCGTCTGCTATTCCCATACCCGTCTTAACGATCTCGGGCCACTCTTCTATATCAAACGGATGGGCTTTTCCAGCCATAGTCTCCTTCATGAGTCTCGGACTGCCCGTCTCTATGCCAACCTCTGCGCCCCACCAGCTCTGTTTTTCATCCACAATGATCTCGGAGCATTCTTCTATCAACTTCGGATCGGCGGCTACCGCGGCGATTGATGCATGACTCCATGATACGTCATCGTTATACCTCTTGGCTAGTTTCATCAGATCCAAAACTTTCTCTCTTGCAGGGATCGTGTTCTTGGACCCGTACAAAGGAATATCCTCGGCGTGTAAGATTATGTTTTTGGCATTGTCTCTCCTTGCGTTTACTTTCATCTCCTTCTCAATCTTTTCGAGAGGATACCACCTCAAAGGCCTCTTTGCCACCTCACAGAACTTACAATGCCTCACGCACCCTCTCCCAACCTCTATAAGCCCATTTATAGATGGATTCTTTATCTCAGGTATCTCTTCAACGGTCGGAATATCTTCTCCTTTAACATCATAGAATTGCGGAAGTTCTTTGCCGTCCAGTGCCCTCCTTGCCAGATCAATTACTGCGAGATCTCCCTCTCCAATCATCACGGAATCTATGCCGTGTCTCTCCAAGAATTCCGTATCGTACCTGAACTGCCATGCCCCGGGGCCACCGACGATGATCTTTAACCCCCTCTCTTTTGCTCGCACCACCTCTTTTCTATCCAATAATTCTTCGAAGTACCTCGCCACGAAGGGTTTTCCCGTCTTCAAGACCTTCGTGAACGTGCTGGATGAGGGCCCCCAACCGAACGGATCCATTGTGTGAAGACAGAGAACGTCGGCTTTGCGGATGTAATCTTTAAGATGATTGGGAGATGTCGTCAAAGCATCGAAATCCTCGTCCAGTAGCTTCGCCTCGATCTTCCTAAGGCCATAAGGTGCCTCAACAGGCATTCCTCTCTTTGTGGGTATCTTAGGGAAGAAGATGAATCTAAAGATGGAATCTGGGATCACGTTGGGTGGGACGGATGTACCGAAACCCAAGAACTCCTTTCCATGATAGTTGCTCATCAAGGTATGATCCGAAGTCAACAGTATCTGCACATTTTTATTTATACCAAAAAAATTTATCATGATATCCCTTACTGTTCTTCAATAGATCCTCAATATTAAATTTTTTGCCTAACGTATCTTCCATCCATCAAAACCTTGTTTACGTCGCCTCTTTCGCTTGCTTTCTTGATCAGATCGTTTGAACTCTTCAGTGGAAAAATTATACAACAATTAATTTAACATAATCCATTTTTCTGCTCGTTTGTAACAATCTAACCATCTCTTTTATTCTATCGGCATCGCCTTCCAATATAAATATTTCAAGACATTTATTTTCTCTTAGATGGCTATGGATTTGTGTTTTTGCTATATCCTCAAACTTGTGTTTTATCTCTGTTAGGGCATCCTCTGCTTTCTGGCTGTGAATTAATAAAAGTGTTGAATTTATCTTACCAGACATTTTCTCCTTTTCTTTGTTATCTAATATGAGCATTCTTACCGACGCTCTGATCAGTTCTGATCTCCCAGAAAAACCAAGCTCCTTCTGAATCCTGTCCATCTCCTCGAGTATTTTCTCGTTCAGGGATATACTGATGATCGGCATGGTTACAGATGATTAATAACTTATTTATAAATATTCCTATAAAAGTTATTAACAAAACATTTAAATACTAATAATATGACTTATGAGAAGAGGTGATTTAATATGGTTTTAGACATAGCCGATTGCTT
The DNA here is from genome assembly GCA_902158745.1 of Candidatus Methanolliviera sp. GoM_asphalt. Classification (GTDB taxonomy): domain Archaea; phylum Halobacteriota; class Methanoliparia; order Methanoliparales; family Methanoliparaceae; genus Methanolliviera. The sequence continues at coordinate 19,139 of CABGHH010000008.1, read as the reverse complement.
TCACGCGGTAGTAGATGGTATGCTACGGTGTATCGGTAAATAGATTTTGAGAAGTAGAATTCAATGTATGGATTTGAAAAAAATGTGAAAGTGATATAAAAAAGGAGGAGGTGGAAAATGCCGATTATAAATTGGTGTGGTGAATTTTTCTTTATGCACGCGATTGGAATGATGAAATGGATGGGCAAGTAGCCTAAAATAAAGCAAAACGAGGAGGGAGAAGAAAATGAATTTATATATGGATATGGGAGAGGTTTGGTGTCCCATCGGGGGCATGTTTGGAGAGTGTCTCCGTATATGCTTCGGAAAAAACGGTTAAAAAATGTAGGGATTTTTTTGATGGGAAAACCTGATAGATTGCAAGAGGTTTGATTTAATGGTAAACTCTCGCATATTTTTCCTTTTTAGAGTTTTTCAAAATCCTCTCTAATTTATGTGTGAGAACTTATATGAGTTGAGAATATCTACGTAAAAAATAAAAGAGAGAAAATGATTAAACTGATAGCAAAAGAACTTAAAAGGCACTCCCCCTTTACCGCCTTTGGGGCTCTTACGGGAATAATCATCATGGTTGTAATAGTCTTTGGCAATCTCCTTCCCAAAATTTCGCCAGTCTCACAGAATATCTTTTATCTCTTGCATCCAACTCATGTTTTATTGAGTGCGCTTGTAACTACAGCGATATATATGAAGTATGGAAAGAGGAAAATTTGGTTGGCAATTTTGATTGGTTATACTGGTTCAATTGGCATAGCAACACTAAGTGATTCAATTATTCCATATTTAGGTGAAGTCCTACTTGATCTGCCAAATAGGGGTATTCACATAGGTTTTATCGAGAAACCGTTGCTAACAAATCCCGCAGCTATGCTCGGCATTTTTATCGGTTATCAAAAATGGATAACCAAATTCCCGCATTATGGACATGTACTGATAAGCACGTGGGCATCGCTATTTCATGTTATTATGGCAATAGGCGAAACAGTGAGTTGGATTCAAATTATTGTTATCTTCATATTTTTGTTCTTTGCGGTTTGGATTCCTTGCTGTACGAGCGACATAGTATATCCACTTCTATTTGCGCGTAAAGAGCAGGAAATAGTATCTACAAAATCGTAACGATCTTATGAATTTGTTGTATCTCATTTAAATATTTCGTACTAAAAGGTGCCTGAATCTATCAGCGGATCTTCCCGCCCACACCCATCAAAATTTTTTTTATCCTCGCCTCGATCTCGCTGTCTTCAATTATGTGAATTCTGAACGTAAAACTTTTTCTCTCTTTGTATGTATCGATCAGTTCTGCCTTTATAGCTCCGCATCCCATCATTATTTCACATATTATATCCGGCACGATCTCATCAAAATTTTCAAAGTGGACGGATATGTCCCTCTCATAGCACCCTAAATTCTCCATCTTCCATCTTTTAAGCTCAGAATTCGTTAAAAGTCTTATATTTTCTGGTTTAAGCTTTATCTTCCTCTTGCTTTCATCTTTCCTCAAGATGACCTCCAGTGGAGAGATCTTCTCGACGATTCCGTGATGTATCTTCTTTGAGTATAGATGCTCGAACGCGACCTCGTCCCCCACATCGATCTTCTCTAATTCGTAATTTTTGCCTCTCAAAAGCTTTTCAGAAATTTTAAGGGATCTCTCAGGGTCGCCGAAGTGTTTTGCCGCTTCTCTCATCTCATTGACGAAATAATCCGTCTCTCCTCTATTAATCGTGTCATTCAATCTCTCACAGGTCTCTATAAATTTTTCCCTGACCACCTTGGCATAGGGATTTTTCTGTATGGAAGCGTAGAGATGTGGGTTTTGGGCAAGTATCCTCCCGACCATATCGAGCATCACCTCATATACCGGGCTTGTGAATCTCTTGGATCTCCTCAAATCGAAATCGAGTTCTTTGAGTGTTGCACCGAGAGAGATATTCGAGAAGTGGGTCAAAGACTGAATCACAGACATCATCCTGTCGTGCTCTTCCGCATCGCTTATCTCGACGTGTGCACCTTTGCTCTCTAAAAAATTCTTCACTCTCGAAAGCCATCCCCTCTCTTCAACGGGGATCAAGATGACCATCTGTCCCTTCAAATCCGGAAACGTTGGGGCAAAGAGAGGATGTGCGGCGATCGTGGCTATATTCTTTCCCTTTACCTTACGCATCACCTCGACCACTCCTTTTTTTATGGATGTGGTATCCATGAGAAGGGCGTTTTCTTTCATCCTCCCACTCACCTCATCGATGACCTTTGGAGCAATATCGATTGGAACGGATACGATCACGATGTCAAAATCTTCTATCTCATCCTCATCCGAAAAATTCACACCGATCTCATCGGAGATCCTTCTACCCTCCGGATTTATGTCGTATATGGACACTTCAAAATCCTTTTGGAGAAATTTTGCCAAAAAAAGCCCCATACCGCCTGCCCCGCCAACGATCAGGATCTTTTTTCCTCTCTTTTTCATTTGAATATCTCTTTTTAGCCCCTCTCTACCGCATGCCTAACGGCCCTTTCCATTACCTTCACGGGCGCCTTAACTCCTGTCCAAATCTCGAACGACGCTGCTCCCTGATGAACGAGCATCTTCAACCCGTCTATCGTTTTGGCGCCCGCTTTTTCTGCCTCTTTCAGAAGACAAGTCTTCAAAGGAGAATAGACAATGTCGAAGACGACCATATCTTTATGAAGGTTCTTTGAATATATGAGCGATCTATCCTCATTTAAACCCACCGTAGTTGCATTTATCAATATATCGACAGATTTGATCTCTCTGAAAATATCATCCAACCTTATTGCCTCTCCCCCTATTTTATTCGCTAATTTCAGTCCTTTGCTAAATGTCCTGTTCGCGATCAAGACCTCGGAATATCTTGAGAGCTCATAAGAGATGGCTTTGGAAGCACCACCCGCACCAAATATGAGGATTCTTTTTCCTTTTATATCCGTTACACCTTCCAATGCCATTTTTGCGCCCATAGCATCTGTATTAAATCCCTTTACCCCCCTCTTAAAATATATCGTATTCACGGTACCTATTTCTCCCGCGAGTTCATCCGGCTCGACATATTTGAGTGCTTTTTCTTTGTGCGGAACGGTAACATTTAATCCGGAGAATCCGAGACTTTCTGCACCGAGAATCGCGTACCCGAGCTTTGCCTCTTCCACCTTGAATTTTAAGTAGCAGGCATCTATATTGAGATATTTGAACGCCTCATTCTGCATTACCGGAGACAAGGAATGTTTTACGGGATTACCTATAATGCCAAATAGCTTCATCTTTAAACACCAGAAGGTATATGTGGTTTTGCGATTTAAGTGTGGCGGTGTATAAAAACCAACCGAGGAGGTGGTTGAAATTAGCATCTTTTTAAAGGAGATAGAGATAGAAGATACGTACGCTGAGGCATTTACAGGACTTTTTATCAGAATTCTCGTGACTAAAGAGATAGAGATAGAAGAAAAAGATAAGAAACAGTTTTTTATTGAGAGAGACCCCCTCAGATTAGCCGCCTATCGGGCAACCTCTACTCCATCTACAGTCGTTGGGAGGATAGAGGCAGGGATAGAACGATGGGTCGAGAGAGACGAAACACCCGATGGAAACGAGGGGGTGATCTTACAGTTCTGGAAGAGTTATGGGGCGAATAAGGGATTAGAAGAGCAGGTAAAAGATTTCTTTTGGGAGGTTTCCATAAGAATAAGGCAGGATATCCTATCCGTTCCCTTTATGAGAATATTTGACTGGAGAGGAAGAGATAACGCGATTGAGTACATAAAGATAGATACGGAAGAGATGGTGGGAAGGTGTGGAGGTGGCCATGAATACTTTTCTAATGAATATGGGAGGGATATTATCAATATTCCACTGATGATGGGTTACGATTTTAAGATAGACCGCTATATTGGATGTGGAAGAGGGGTAGCAGGTGGAAATATCTGGTATTTTTGCGACTCCGTCAAATCTGGATGGAATACAGCTTTAGCCGCGGTTAAGTCCATAAAAGAAGTAGATGGGGTCATAACGCCATTTTATGTCTGCCCAAGCGGATCGGCCGCGGAGAATTATCCACCGATAGGTCCCCCCACCAATTATCCATTCTGCCCGACACTGAAGAATAGAATAGAGAGTAGCGTTCCAAACGGCGTCAGATCAATTCCAGAGATCGTGATAAATGGCATCACAGAAAAAAGCGTTAAAGAAGCGATGAGAAGAGCAATATATTCGGTAGAGAGAGAAGAAGATCTCTTGAAGATATCCGCGGGCAATTACGGAGGAAAACTTGGAGATTATAGGATATATCTCAAAGAGCTGATCGATTAGTAGCGGGGAGTGGATTTGAACCACTGATCTACGGGTTATGAGCCCGTCGGGATTTCCTAGCTACCCCACCCCGCTTCATGCAAGTGCTCAATTCATAAAAATAAAACTCATACTTATACCTTTGTGCCATGCGACGAAATCTTCGATTTCGTGCACAGTGCTAAAAAATCTTCTATTTTTGGCATGTGAAAATCAGAGATTTTCACGGCGACGAATCAAAGATTCGTCTGCATCCCACGACGAAGTCGTCAGGACAAATCGGAGATTTGCACGTGCCGATACCCTTATATAAAAATCAGCAAGAGTCATCACAAGAGATGCTGATCGATCGATATGGAAGGGAGATAAGAAGTTTGAGGGCATCCATCACCAAGAGATGCAATTTGGACTGTATATACTGTCATAATGATGGACAGCCCTTAGAAGGAAAAGAGGAGCTTTCTGTGGAGGCTATGACAAAGATATGTAGAGTATTTAACAGATTGGGCGTTAAAAAGATGAAGATAAGCGGAGGAGAGCCGTTGATCCGAGAGGATTGCGTAGAGATGATAAGTTCCCTCATAGGTTTTGATGAGATCTCTATGACCACCAACGGAGTTTTTTTGGCCGAAAAGGCACAAGATTTGAAGGAAGCCGGGTTAGATAGGATAAATATAAGCATTGACACGTTAAAGAGAGATAGATACTCCAAAATAACGAGAAGCAGTCCAAACATCCTTTCAAAGGTAAAAGAAGGATTGAAAGAAGCTGTTGAAGCAGATTTAACGCCGGTTAAGATAAACATGGTATTACTTGAGATAAATCGAGATGAGATAGGCGATTTTGTAAATTATATAAGGAAGAATGCGCTTCAAGATAAGGTGGTCTTACAATTAATCGAACTGATAGATCTAAATGGATCCTTTCCAAATAAGGTGAATACGAATGAGATAGAAGGCTTTCTAATGGAAAATGCGAAGCTTATTGGGATTAGAAGAACACAGAATAGGAGAAGATACCTTTATAGAGGAGTGGAGATCGAGACGGTTAAGCCTGTTGATAACACCGCGTTCTGCGCGGCATGTTCCCGATTGAGGCTCACCGCGGATGGATTTCTAAAACCCTGTCTCATGAGAAATGACAATCTGGTCAAGATAAAAGATGGCGCCTCTGAGGAAGAGATAGAAAGATGCATAAAAGAGGCCGTTAAAAGAAGAGAGCCATACTATAAAGGAAGATAAAAGAAAGAGACGATGGAAGACCCGTGGGAGATGCTTGGAAAGAGAAGAAAGATAGATGAAGAGATCAAAATTCTCTTCGAGAAAAAATATGGTGAGAGGGGAAGAAGAGCGGTCGATGCAGTCAAGGAGAGAAGAATAAAGAGATACAACGATTTTTATATTGTGGTTGGCACGGAAGAACATATCGTCGTGGAGGATTATTGTAACTGTATGGACTTCTTATTCAAAACTTCGAGGGAAGATAAGGATTGCTGGCATATCCTTGCAGTGAAGATAGCCGATATGATAGGAGAGTACGACAGAATAGATCTGTGGTATCATGAGATATCTCGTATCTTATGAGCATGCTGATAGCTTTTTTGTGATCCAAACGCCTACCGCAGCCATCAGCACCCCTCCGACCATGTAAAATATCAAATTTCTGATCGCACCTAAACCTGCATTCTCCAGGGAGACCACATAGGAGCTTGTCCCCCATAATATTATACCAGTTGCCAAGGTAAAGAAGGGAAAGACGAATTTTCTTCCATACTTGCCCTCCTTGAGATAACTATCCAGGATACTTCCTATGATCAAAAAAATACTTGCACCGACAAACCACCAGACAGACTCATTTATAAAGAGCATTATGACCACCAAATAGCCCTCGGTTGTGCCGAGACATCCCGTCATTCCCTGTATAATTGCAATCACGACCAGCATAATGCCAACTATATACATGATGAAGGATGCCCTCCCTTCCAAAAGAGACTCTTTCACGGATTCCACAAATGTTTCCATTGGTTTCCCCCACCCGAGGCTTACTATAAGAATATATACGGCGAGAACAGTTAGTATGGTAGCAACCACACCTCTTTGAGCACCGATAAAAAGAGATACCCCATACGTCAAGAATACCAGCCCTATCGGCACCAAAAATCTTTTGGAAACGTTCGGATTGCTGAAAACCTCTTTTAGAAGATAATAAGCGCTCTCTATATTTTTACTCTGTTTGATGACGACTCTTCGGATAGAATCAACCTTGACCCTCGATTCAACAATCGGCAGTATGAATTCGTCTTCTGCCCCATCTGACACCAAGATGACGCTATCAAATCCGTATTCATCCAATATGAGCTCCAACTGGTTCTTTATTATCTCATCAGATATATAACCAACCTCTTGATCCCCAGATAGCGTTATTATTTCTACATCTCTTCCTAATCTCTTTAATTCATCGTAAAGCCTAACGCTCTCATATATAGCATTTAAATCTGATTCCCCTGGATCAGCAAGCCCCAGTTTCTCGGCCACTTCCAAATTACTCTCTCTACCGACAATGGGTGTCTTTATCCCCGTCTTCCGTCCTATATCATCATCCCTATCTATACAGAGAACGGCGACACTCATTCTAATTTATGCGCCCCTCTGAAAGAGGAGTAGATCTTCCGTCGTGATCTTCTCCCCCTTCTTAAAACTGCTATATACCTCTTCTGCAATCTTATTTATCCTTCGCTCTTCCCTTGCTTTCTTTGTATCTCTCCCCTTTCTACGAAGTGAGTTTAAAATATTTTCGAGATCTCTTAAGTCTCTATCGTTGTTTATAAATTTGTGATGATAGAAATCTGCATCTTTTTGTGAATGCATAAACTTTTTATGCATCAGATCGGCCTCTGATCGGGCTTTATCTGCCTCTTTAAAGGAAGACATCATTTTATTGTGGTGCTCCTGTGCTAAATCTGAATATTTCGATAAACTCTTGCGGTAAATGGCATTTTTTTCTTTAAGATCTTTGGTTTCTCTTAAAAGGCGTCTTAGTTCCTCATTTTCCTCTATCTCACCTTTTTTACGATTGTATTCCTCTTCCAGGTCACATATCTTTCTAACTAGATCCCGTTCTTTCTCGATCGTCAAAACTCTGGTCTGCTGCTCAAACCCAAGTCTATCTATCTCTACCTTAAGTTGATTTAGATCCTTTCCCTCTATATTTCCCGTAGCTTTCAGATTTTCTATCTTCTTGCGGATAAGCTTTAACCGCTTATTTAAGTCACTTCTTTTCTTCTTAGAATCTCTCACTAATTTGTTACCCTTATCTCTCTCCTGCTTGTGTTCTTTTGACTTCCTTATAAACTCGCCCGTTTTTTTATTCAGCTCGTCTCTCTTTTTTGCATATATACCCGTCTCGGAGTTCAGCTCGTCTCTCTTTTGTTTAAAAGTTTCCACCTCCATGGACAATATCTTCTTCTGCCTTATCAGGTTATCCATGATCTCCTCTTCTTCTCCTTTTAAGAATGGGATCACTTTAGTTAGATCTTTGCCTCTGATGATTATATCCGCGGCCTTATGTAGAATGGGCGGAGCATCAAAGGCGATTGATCGGCCGGCGATCCCAAACAACTCGAGATCGTTTGCACCATCTCCGATGACGATGCAATCTTCTGGGTCTATCCCTTCCTTTTCACACAATCTTTCAAATACCAGACTCTTTGACTTACCGATGATCGGGATTTTAACTCGCCCTGTGACAATACCATCTTTCATGGCCAGTTCATTGGATATGACGTAATTTGCCCCTAAGAGATCTCCGAAATATTCTGCTGCGGATTTAAAGCTTCCAGTTATTATTGCAATCTTATAACCCGCGTTCTTTGCCCCTGCAGTAAGTTTCCTTGCACCATTCATCAAGGGGATATTCGTAAACGCCCTCCTCATCTCTTCTTCTTTCAGTCCCTTTAACATCTCAACTCTCTTCTTCAAAGCCGCGTCGTAATCTATCTCCCCCTTCATTGCATCTCTCGTAATTTTAGATACCTTTTCTCCCTTACCAACGGCCTTGGCAACCTCGTCAATCACCTCTCCATCTATAAGTGTACCATCCAAGTCAAATACTATCATTCGCAATCGATGAACGCCCCTTTTGATAATAGATTTAAAATATTGCAAGAAAAATCATATGCTTTGCCCGTGTCAAAGCAATAGTGAACGTATTGATACCCCTTCTTCATCTCCACCACATCCTTATTGACCCTCTCCGGTGGCTCCTCTTTTAACAAAACCCTCTCCAAAAATTCCGCTACCTCTTTCATCTCTTCCTCCTTCATTCCAATGCGAGTCAACTCCTGGGTACCAATTCTTATCCCAGAGGGATTATCTGCATCCATATCACTATCTAACGGAAGTAAATTACCATTTAGAATTATGCCAGCATCTTCAAGCCGAACGGCCACCTCTTTTCCACCACCAAGATCCGCCACATCTATTACTATCTGATGCGACTCGGTAAAATCATATTGCTTGCAGAGGGCGTTAAAACCCATCTTATATAAAACTTTTGCCAGATGCTTGGCATTTTTTATGACCTGTTCGGCGTATTCCTGCCCAAACTCCTTCATCTCCGCCAACGTGATCCCGAAGGCAGCCAGATGGTGCAGGTGATGATTGCTGACGGTGCCAGGAAAAACTGCTAAATCTATCTCTCTGGCAAGCTCTTTTTTACAGAAGATTATGCCTCCCTGAGGGCCAGGAAAGGTTTTGTGCGTCGATGCCGTCAAGACGTCCGCGCCCTCCCTCAATGGATCTTGAAATTTTCCTCCTGCAATCAAACCAAGAACGTGGGCACCATCATAGACGATCTTTGCGCCGATCTCTCTCGCGGCACCCACCGCCTCTTTGACCGGATGAGGGAATAAAAAGAGACTCGCCCCGAAGAGAACTATCTTCGGTTTAACCTCCAGTATCTCTTCGACCATCCTCTCTTCGTCTATATTCATCTTCTCGGCGTCAAAAGGGTGATGATAAACTTTCAAGCCCCTTAAACCAGCAGAAGAATATTTTACGTGGCTTATATGCCCACCATCGGAGACCTTAAGGGAAATTATTTTATCCCCTGGCTCGGAAAAAGCAAAAAAAGTGGCCATGTTGGCATTAACCCCCGATATTGGCTGAACATTCACATGTTCGGCTTTAAAGAGATCTTTGGCAAGTTCTATCGTTTTTGCCTCTATCTCATCGATGTACTTACAGCCCTGATAGAACCTTTGACCCACCTTACCCTCAGCATATCTCTGGGAAAGATCGGATGAGAGGAGGCTTCTTGCCAGAGGGCTCATCACATTTTCGCTCGCTATCAAGGGAATTGCATCTCTCCAGTAAGATTGATGCGATCTTACGGCATTAAGTATATGGACAATGTCGGCGTTCACTGATCCTCTGCCAATATATGGTCGGATTTAAGCTTTTTCATTCTTTTGGATTATCAACTTCCTATACAAGTCGATGATTTTAGCGCCAACGACATCCCAATTATATTCCTCTTCCACCAATCTTCTGCCCTTTTCCCCCATTTTAATGACTTTATTTTCATCATGAATTATGCTAATGATAGCTTCTGCAAGCCCTTCTACACTTTTTGGCTCCACGAGCAGACCATTTTCATTAGTAACCAGATCCATAACGCCTGGGATCTTCGATGCAATAACCGGTGTGCGACATGCCATCGCTTCCAAGAGAACGATACCAAAATTTTCTAATCGGGTTATGGATGGTAGAACGAGAACGGATGACTCCGCATACATCTTTACTAACTCCTCAAATCTTATGAAACCTGTGAACTTCACATATTCATGAACGTTCAATTTTTTCGTCAGTCTCTCAAGCCTATCTCTCTCTTCGCCATCTCCCACAATTGTATAACGGGCCTGAGGAACCTCTTTAATCACTCTTGGGACTGTTCGGATCAGATATTCTATCCCTTTACCCTGAAATAGTCTGCCAACGAATAATACCCTTGGCTTTCTCTCTGGAGGAGGTAATTGTGAATCTCGCAAACTTGATCGGAGATTTTCAGATAAAACCGCATCAAATTTTTTAATGTTAATTGCATTTGGTATCACCTCATATCGATAATCACATAGGATAGGTGAACTATCGGCATAACTCTTGCTCGTCGCGATGATTGCATCACAGGAGTCCAATATTGGACGTGCATACATCTTCTCGTAAAGGTACTCTGCACTTCTGCGGAGGGGTCTTGGGATTCTTAACCGCCCTACGCTTGGAGGAACTTCTAAATCGCTGTGGTAGGTGATGACATGGGGTCTCTTATCGATAGCCTTTGAGAAGAAGGGCGACGGAGAATGTGAATGAAAGATATCACCATCTATTCGATTGATCTTCTTCTTAAGATTGAAGACGTATGGCATGTATGGTATATCGATCGCCTTAAATCGATATGTCCTTATCTCATCTACCTTTGATGCTCCTTTGGGGATATCGGATGTGACCACTACGACATCATGACCCCTCTCTCTTAAATAATGGGATAAATCCCTCACAAGATTTTCAATACCACCAACATGAGGAGGATAATATGGAGTTGCCTGTACGACCCGTATCTTATCATAAGATTTCTCCTTCAACGTTGGCAATTCCCCCTATATCTCTTCCCTCTCGATATGCTTCCACTCCTTCTTTCCCATCACAAATTTAAATATGGCGACGATGCTACAGATTTCAATAAAGATGGGGTAAAAGAGAAGGCCTGCGAGTTTTATGAAGAGATCTCTCCAGTTTATCTTTTCCTTATCACCTCTATATGAGTAGATGATCCTGATAGCGTAAAGTAGAAAGAGGGGCAAAAATAGAATTATAAAGAAGGGGATAATCATGGCAAAAAACCACGTCATCTTTACCTTTCTATCCTTCATGTGGAAAAAATCATATAGGTAAGAACTCATTCCCTCGAGGGGAGCAATCATCCATCTGACGCGTTGCCCATAAAGATCTCTCATCGTGATAGGTGCCTGTTCTCCAACCTCGGTCTTATCTGTAAACGCCTCTCTCTTCCCGCTGAGATAGATCCTCTCGGATATGTCCGTGTCCTCGCAGATCTTGCTCTCGTCGAAGAGACCGTCTTCGAGGAAGAGATCCTTCTTTGCAAGCCCTATCAAACCATTAAAATGTTTAAACGACGTCCTTTCACTGAAAACTTTATAAATATCATTTAATAAAAGATATTCCACGGATACGAGTCTTGGTATGAACTTCCCCTCGTTCGTGACATATCTCGGCGCACTAACAAACGTTATATCTCCCTTTATATCCCTTTCAAATACATCCACACATTCGTGGATAAAATTTTCTCCGGGCCTGCTATCGACGTCGAAGAAGGCAAAAAAATCTGGAATTTCTTCTTCCCTAAAAATTTTACTCAATGCGTCATTCATCGCTCCTGCTTTTCTTCCCCTAGTATCTCCTCTGAATATGAGTATTACCCCTTTTTCTTCTGCAAACTCTTTTAAGGATGAAAATTTTGCGTTCTTTGCATCCGCATCCAGAATATACCTTATCTTGAGATTTAATTTGTCTCTCTTCCTCTCATATTCTTTCAAATTCGCCAAAGATTCCATTGATCTCTTTATTACCCCCGCGGGCTCGAATATAGAAACGGGTACGATGACATTTATATCATAGGCATTCTTCTTCATCTTCACTTCACTAATCCACAGTCATCCATTCCATCCACGAGCATCGATTCGGAGTTGACTTCTCTCCACTTCTTGCGGCCTTTCCGGCGGATCCACCCTTCTCCAATCATACCACACACCAAAGGCAGAGGAGTCGCCATGAATGCCAGGCATGCTCCAATTGTGATGACCTTGTTGCGGCGGCGCATCTGGTTCACCCTTTCTAAGGGATTGCTGGGATCATCATCTTTTATGGCGATCAGCTTCTTGAAGATCCCGTTGGCAATCCCCATATTCCAAAAAATCCAGTGTATCAGGGGAACGGATCTTCCGCCAGGTCTCGTTTTCCTCCGTATGATCGCCCGGTATAACTCCTCAGCCGATTTTCCTTTAAATTCTGTGAATGCGTCTCCAAGCATCCATGGCGAGTGCGCATCGCTTCCTCCCACACAGGCGAAAGATGGTTTTACCACTTTTTGAGCCAACCTGTTCACATAAGGGTCCCTGTGGGCGCCATTCAACACCTCCACACCGTCCAGAGAAAGCTCTTTAACCTTGTTTCCAAGAGCTGGGCAGAAGTAGCTAAATGGATGAGGTGCCACAGCCAAACCACCCTGCTCATGGATGATATCTATTGTTTCTTCCGCTGAAAGTCCTCGAGGTACTAATTCTTGTAAAAAAAGTCCTAAAACCTCACCATCAGCCGTGGTTATCTCTTCTCCGACCACGACCTCAATCTCTAATCCGCTCTCTCGGGCGTATCGTTCTGCCTTCCAAGCGCCCTCAATCTCATTGTGGTCGGTGATGCAGATGACATCCAAACCTCTCTTCACCGCGGTATCAACCATCGTTTCTGGCGGTGTGACCGACTCTGGGTAGGGTACGAAGAATAGCTTGCTGAAGCCAGAGTAGTAGGTGTGGGTATGTGTATCTGCTCGACCTCTAAATAGAAAATCTCTATCAACCATAATTTCCTTCATGGCTCTCTTTTCTATCTAATATTATTTCCTATATAAAGATTACCTATATAAAGATTATCTATATAAAGATTAGCCAAATAATATGTATCTGTTATTGAGTACAATGAACTGAAGAAGAAAAGAGATTGGAATTGATTGCCTTGGCAGCGATCTCCAGTTCCCGAAGGCTCTCGCACCTCAGTACAGTGAAGTACGCGGATGGGCTTAACTTCCGGGTTCAGAATGTTACCGGGTGTTTCCCCATCGCTATGACCGCCAAGGCAGACAATACCTGATATGAGTTTATAGGTATACGCCGAAAGATGACAAACAAAGATCCAAGCTTTGGAAAATTAGTTGCTGCGGGCTGAACACCTCGTTGCCTCGGTGCTTACACCCCAACTCTATCAAGCCTCTCTTTTAGAGGCATCCTTAAAGAACATTTATTTTTGGGGACGGCTTCGAGCTTAGATGCTTTCAGCTCTTATCCGCCAGCGCGTAGCTGCCCGGCAATGCCCTGTCGGACAACCGGTAGACCAGAGGCGCCGTTAGAAAGTTCCTCTCGTACTATTTCCAACTTCCCCTCAAATGTTCAAACATCCCCGACAGATAGTAACCAACCTGTCTCACGACGGTCTAAACCCAGCTCACGATCTCCTTTAATGGGTGAACTCCCCCGCCCTTGGCCGCTGCTGCACGACCAGGATGGAAAGAGCCGACATCGAAGTAGCAAACCACCAGGTCGATATGTACTCTTACTGGTGACAACTCTGTTATCCCCGGGGTAGCTTTTCTGTCATCTTTAACCCTCATCAAGAGGGATTTAAAGGTTCGCTAGGCCCACCTTTCGGTTCGTGATTCCTTGTTGTCCAGAATCACATCAAGCCGGCTTTTGCCCTTGCACTCTACGATGAATTTCCGATCCATCTGAGCCGACCTTTGGGCCCCGCCGATATTTTTTCAGCGGGGTGGCGCCCCACCCAAACTGCCCACCTATCGCTGTTCTCCTTACGGAGTTAGGGATACGTTCTCAGAAGGGTAGTGTCTCATTGTCGGCTCCATCTCCGCTGGCGCGGAAACTTCGACGCCTCCTACCTACTCTGCACATCCAAGACCACATCCCAACAACAGGCTGCAGTAAAGCTCCACGGGGTCTTCACTTCCCATTAGGGATCCCCAGACTATACACTGGGACGTCAATTTCACCAGATTCCAGCCAGGGACAGTGAGGCTCTCGTTAATCCTTTCATGCAAGCCGCCAATTAAGCGGCAAGGTATTACGCTACCTTAAGAGGGTCATAGTTACCCCCGCCGTTTACCGGTCCTTCGTCCCCTTGTAAAGGGCTTTCAGATACCGGCACTGGGCAGGACTCAATGGTCATACCAGCCCTTACGGGTTTGCGACCACCTATGTTTTTATTAAACAGTCGAAGCCTCTTTGTCACTGCGATCTGCCATCTTCATAGCAGATACCCCTTATACCAAAGATACGGGGCCAATTTGCCGAATTCCCTTGGCTAGATTAATCTGACACGCCTTAGGCTACTCACCTAGGGGCACCTGTGTCGGTTCTCGGTACGGACACCGTATTTCCTTTCAAGAAAGCTTTTCACGGGCTCTAGAAATCAGCTGACTTTCGCTATCGCACCTTCACCCGGTTCTCACCATTACGGTTCTCCCCGGGGTTCGAATGTTTGGACTGTTAGACAAGACAGCTCAGCCTATCCCAAAGCGTCCCCTTCTTGACGACGTAAGTACGGTGGCGTGGGAATATTAACCCACTTCCCTTTTGACAAGCTCGAATTACGACTTATCTTAGGACCGGCTAACCCTCGGCTGATCAACATTGCCGAGGAAACCTAGCCCCTCCGGCGGTTCCGACTCTCACGGAACTATGCTGCTACTATTACCAGGATTTTCATCTCAGAGCGGTCCACAAGACTTCACAGCCTTGCTTCTACCCCCCCTGAGCGCCCTCCTACAGGATCACCTTTCGGTGCCCCGGAGTCTCGGTAGTCGGTTTGAGCCCCGTCCATTTTCAGGTTCACACACCTCAACTGGTGAGCTTTTACGCACTCTTTAAAGGATAGCTGCTTCTAAGCTAACCTTCCAGCTGTCTTAGGCACATAAGCCTTTTGAATTAACACTTAACCGACATTTTGGGACCTTAACTCCGGTCTGGGTTGTCCCCCTTTCGGATTAGAAGCTTATCCCCCAACCCGGACTCCCGCCTTCTACAACGATGATGAGTTCGGAGTCTGACAGGGAACCGAGGAGTTTCCTCCCTAAATCCCCAATCGGTGCTCTACCCCATCATCCATCTCCAGCGAGGTCATACTACGGTATGTTTCGGAGGGAACCAGCTAATTCCGGGTTTGATTGGACTTTCACCCCTAGACGCAGGTCAAAGGAGCGATTTGCATATCAACATCCCTACGGACCTCCACGCAGCTTTCGCCACGCTTCATCCTGCCCACGCCTAGATCACCCGGTTTCGGGTCGTATTCAAGTGATTACACGCCAAAAAACGCCGTGTCTTACCTAAAAAGGCTGCACACCTGTTGGTTTCCCTTCGGCCACGTCTCAACGACTTAGCCTTACCACTTGAATACACTCCCTGGCCCGTTCTTCAGAACGTACGACACAACCCTGGTCATCTTCTCTCGTACTTTTCCCTCACGAGAAACTCCTTCGAGAAGAATCTATCCTTTTGGGCCATGCCACACTATAACCGCCTGGTTTTAGGCACTTTTCACCTCCTTTTTAAGGGTGCTTTTCAGTTTTCCCTCACGGTACTATTACACTATCGGTTTTGGGACGTATTTAGTCTTGGAGGTTGATGACCCCCAAATTCACGCGAGATTTCCAACTCACGCTACTCAGGATACCTCGTCTTGTACTCAGGTGGGGTTACACCTACGGGGCTATCACCCACTCTGGCATATCCCTTTCCAGAGATCTTCGGTTTCCCCCACACGAGATTAGACGGGGTCCTACAACACCACATCTTCTTCATTTTAGTGAAGAATTCGGTTTAGACTCTGCCGTTTTCGATCGCCTTTACTCACGGCATCTCTTTTGATTTCTTTTCCTGTGGGTACTAAGATGCTTCAATTTCCCACGTTCCCTCTCCATTACGGAGTGTTTTAAAAACAGGACTGCCCATTCGAGAATCCTCAGTTCTACGGTTGCTTGCGCCTCGCTGAGGCTTATCGCAGCTTGCCACGCTCTTCTTCGGCGCCCAAACCAAGCCATCCACCAGACGGCGAAATGCTAGATCATATAATTTGCCATTCTTCAGTAGACGCCCTATAAACTCATGTACATGACCTCATATGCAAATAATTGCATCGATCCTTCCCCATGGAATCACTTCCACAGGTGCACTTGCCCAAGTGGACCCGACGGGATTTGAACCCGTGGCATCTGCCTCGCAAAGGCAGCACTCTTCCAGCTGAGCTACGAGCCCCTATAGACCTTAAACCTCTGGCCGGCAACTTTTTTTACGTAGGAGGTGATCCAGCCGCAGGTTCCCCTACGGCTACCTTGTTACGACTTAACCCCCCTTACGGGATCTGGGTTTGATCTTCCCCAATGAAGAAAATCTTCTCCAGACTCCACTCGGGTGGTTTGACGGGCGGTGTGTGCAAGGAGCAGGGACATATTCACCGTGTCATTTTGAGACACGATTACTACCGATTCCAACTTCACGAAGGCGAATTGCAACCTTCGATCCGAACTTCGATCGGGTTTAGGAGATCACCTTTCCCTTTCGGGATCGGTACTCTTTGTTCCGACCATTGTAGCACGCGTGTAGCCCGGGGGATTCGGGGCATGCTGACCTACCGTAGCCCGCTTCTTCCTCCAGCTTAGCGCTGGCAGTCGTCTTATTGTACCCAATCACCCCGAAGGGTATGCTGGCAATTAAGACCGCGGGTCTCGCCCGTTGCCTGACTTAACAGGATGCCTCACGGTACGAACTGACGACGGCCATGCACCTCCTCTCAGCTAATCTAGCAAGGTCCTCAGCCTGGCCTTCATACTGCTGTCGCCCCCGGTGAGATTTCCGGCGTTGTATCCAATTAAACCGCAAGCTCCACCGGTTGTAGTACTCCCCCGCCAATTCCTTTAAGTTTCAGCCTTGCGGCCGTACTTCCCAGGTGGCCAGCTTCACGGCTTCCCTACGGCACCGGAAGAACACATGGATCTCCCGACACATAGCTGGCATCGTTTACAGCTGGGACTACCCGGGTATCTAATCCGGTTTGTGCCCCCAGCTTTCGTTCCTCACCGTCGAACCTGTTCTAACTAGA
This sequence comes from Candidatus Methanolliviera sp. GoM_asphalt, assembly GCA_902158745.1. Classification (GTDB taxonomy): domain Archaea; phylum Halobacteriota; class Methanoliparia; order Methanoliparales; family Methanoliparaceae; genus Methanolliviera. The sequence goes on along the minus strand of CABGHH010000008.1, from coordinate 1,874 downwards.
CGCCTTCGCCACCGGCGGTCTCCCCAGGATCACAGGATTTCATCCCTACCCCAAGAATACCTCTAGTCTCTCCCAGTCCCAAGTCTGACAGTATCATTTGGACGCCCAACGGTTAAGCCGCCGAATTTCCCAGATGACTTGTCAAACCGGCTACGAACGCTTTAGACCCAATAAAAGCGGCCACCACTCGGGCCACCGGTGTTACCGCGGCGGCTGGCACCGGTCTTACCCGGCCCTTCCTATCAGATGCTTTTTACACATCTGAACAGCTCCTACTGTGTAGGAGCACTGGGAGTTCCCTTATCATGGTTTCCCACATTGTAAAGGTTTCGCGCCTGCTGCGCCCCGTAGGGCCTGGGATCGTGTCTCAGATCCCATCTCCGGGCTATCGCTCTCACGACCCGTACCGATCATAGGTTTGTTGGGCAGTTACCCCAACAACAGCCTAATCGGCCGCAGACTCATCCACGGGCACAAGGTTTTAAATCAAAGAGCATTCCAGCAACTATGACCTATCGGGTATTAGTCCCAGTTTCCCGGGGTTATCCCCGACCCGTGGGCAGATTATCCACGTGTTACTGAGCCGTTCGCCGGGTCTCCTCCGAGGAGGTGCCCGCGACTCGCATGGCTTAGTCGAACTCCCATAGCAGTGACCTCCGGCAGGATCAACCGGAATTAATATTGAAAAGTACGTCACCGACCAGAATTGGTTGGTCTATAAAGGGCTTATGTCAGATGTAAAAAGAATTCACATCTCCATTACAGTAAGATATTAAAACCCTACTGCCAAAGTTATCTTATGTACGTACCCATATATAAATGTTTTGTTCTTTGGGCACTATCGATTTTTCTAGTGATTTTCAACTTTTTGGCATATTTCAATGTACATTTTTTGCACATTGAAAGGTTTTAAAAGATCCTTCACACAATTTTCTTTCAGATTTTTATAATTACATCCAAAAAGAGAATAAAAAAACCAGAAAATAGCCCATTTCATCATAAAAAGAGATAGCTATCGCTATAAATTACTCTTTGGCAAACTCAAATAGACAAAAAGTTATCCATGATCAAGAAAAGGAATAAATCTTAGAAAGACTTCAAGCAGCGTTTTCTCAGGTTTTTTGAGCATTCCAGCTCTCTTCATTGCAGAGAGCTTTATATAATTTTCAATTCCCTTATCCTTCCGAAGCTGTTTCTTTCTGTGCGTCTTGAGACTTGTTGAATAATAGATTACTTCATTGTATAGAAACCTTTATGTATCGATAAAATAACCTATACGTATGGCACTGAACAATTTTGAAGAGTTCGAAGAAGTTAAGAAGTGGCTGAGCACGGTGAAGGAGAGGAGTAAGAGGAGTTACCTCTCTGGGTTCAGGATCTACGTCGATTTCAGGGGAAAGAATCCGAAGGAACTGATTGACGAGATCGAAGAGGACAGGGAGAAGTCTAGGAGGGAAAGGGGGAGACCAGAAGAGAAATTAGAGGAGTTCTACCGGTACTTGTTGAACGATTACGTGACGAGGAGGGAAGTAAACGGGGAGAGGAGAAAAGGTTTGTCAAAGAACCTTGCCGCTGTGTATACGACCTCAATAAGGAGCTTTTATCGAAGGAATGGTTATCCCTTGATGTCAAAGTCGAAGAGGGGCGTCTCAAAGAAGGAGAACAGGAAGATGAGCATGACGCCCAGACTCGTAAAAAAATTGGTCGATCACGTGACCACGCTGAGAGATAAGGCAATAATTTTATTCATGTTCCAGGGAGGATTCGACGTATCTACGCTCTCTTCTATAGACTACGGTGATGTTGCAAGGGAACTAAAAGAAGGAGAGGATCCGATGATGGTAACGGTTGTGAGGGAAAAAGAGGAGGTAGAG
>CABGHH010000007.1 GCA_902158745.1 Candidatus Methanolliviera sp. GoM_asphalt | reverse complement strand
CTTCAGCTATGTATTGATCGGAGCTGGGATGAACGTAACAAATAGAGCTGGTAGTGCCGTTAACAGCAGTGTGGTGCAGGCAACCTCTGCAATAGAAGTATCCGGCAGGACACTGGGTTTAGATACTTCTGGAGATAGCAAGATAGACAACGTTCTGGTCTGGATAGAGAACACAGCTGGGGGGACTCCTGTAGATATGACGAACATGATGGTCAATTTCAGGACGAAGGATACTACCTTCACGATACTACCGTCGGGCTTTAAAGAGGGCAAAGAAATAACTGCCGTTGAATCGGTGTGGCCCACGCTGTATCAAGCAAAAGGAAAACCGAGCTCAATTCCTAAGGGTTATTGGGGCGTGGTCAGGATAAGCCCCGGGGTCATGGGAGATTACGACAACATGCTCGAGCCCGGAGAGAAGATGCAGCTCAGTATAAACCTGCTGGGAAAGGATGAAATCGCTGGAAAGGCGAAGGGAGTATCGGCAAACGAGCCCTTTGTGCTGGAGCTTAAGCCATCGGGAGGAGGAACGGTCTGCCCCCTGAGTATGAGGGCGCCTGCTCACATAGATGCGGTGAACGAGCTATATTAAATCTCTTCTTTTTTCCTTTTTTTTTAGCATTTGGATCGAAGATATTTATAGGAGGAGAAAAGATTATAGGGAGAGAAGGCAAGAATATAGTATAGGAGTTGTAGAGGAGATGGTGGACGAAAAAGATGAAAGAGTTAGTGAGATAATATCTGAGGTAGAGGCTGAGGAGCCTGAGAGGAGGATCTTCGCATTGGAAGCTGAGCTTAACGAGTTGAAAGGATCAATAAAGAAGTTGCTCGTCGATTTGAGAGAGCAGATGAACAACATAGAGAATCCATTTCAAGATATGAGGCAGCTAACTACGTTGATCCAACCTGGCGTAGCTCCGGAAGTCCCGTCTGGTGAAGAGGAGGAAGAAAAGAAAGAAGAGGAAGCAAAAAGAAAGGAAGAAGAGGAAACGAAGAGGGAAGAGGAAGAAGCAAAAAGAAAGGAAGCTTATGAGGGATTAGAAGAGCCCATCCCACTGGAAGGATTAAAAGAAGAATTAGAGGGGGAGAAAATAGAAGTAAAAGAGAAACTCACCGAACTGATAGATCCCTTCTCGCTCGGAGGCTTGATGGAATGGACGGAATCGATGCTTAAAAAATATGGGAGGGAGAGATTCGAGGAGATCCTCGATATATCTCATCTGACCGGTTATGCGTCAGATAAGATCGTAAATGTCATATTCAAAATTTCACGCATCTATCCAGATTTCTCTTCATCCGCAGAGGAGATCAACTCGAACGATCTTGTGATCGAGCTTCACAGGTTAAAATCTATATTTACAAAAGATACGAAGAAGGACAAGTTCTTGGAGTTATTGTTAAAATAGAAATCGGAGATCTTTAAATGGCTAATAACGTGATAACGACCGCGTTGCTCATAATAGCCGGTATTACGGCGGCAATGATCTTGATGAGCGCAGTTTTTCCGGCAATATATCATATGACAGGGACCTTTAACTCGGTTGCAAGCGATATGAATGATAAGATGTTGACTGATGTGGGCATACTATTCACGCAGCCGGAAAGGAAGGTCATCCACGTTTGGCTGAAAAATACCGGGAGAAATGAGATACCTTCCGGTCTGCTTGAGTCTTCGGATATTTCTATCGTATCGTTCAGTAAAGATGTGGAGAATAGATATCTAAGAGTTCCATATAAGAGATCGGGTGTAACAAAGCCCTATTGGAGATATACCTTTGAGGATGCAAATGGAGATTATTGGGGCACGGGAGAGAATATCGAAGTTGAAGTTTCCCTCCGCCGTCCGTTAGAAACCGGAGTTTATACGATTCGATTTATGACGTATAACGGCTTCATTGCGGAGGACGTCTTTTCAGTGGAAAGGTAAGGATGGGACTAGATACGGTGATCGTAGCAGGGATATTAATCATTGCGGCGATTGTGGCGTCTTACGCTGTAGTAGGAGGGATGAACACGGTTGTGCGTACGACATCCGAGACGTTTAAAACGATGCAGGAAGACAACTTCGATAAGATGAACACAAGGATTCAGATCGAAGATGTCGTGTATATAAACGGATCTTTCTATCTGCGTGTCTCAAACGCCGGCTCGACCAAGATAAGTGATGTCGATAAGATGGATATATTGGTATATGACGGTAAAGATACGGAATGGGTGCCTCATATCCAGCAAAAAGGAGAAATGGGATGGGTGGTAGAAGAGATCGAAAATGACATTCTGAACCCCGGAATATTTGACCCTGGAGAAGTTATGAATATAAAAGTAGATTTAGACTATTACATTCCGTATAACTCAGACACATGGATCAAGATAATCGCCCCGAATGGGGCAGAGAGTACAAAATATTTTGGCGGGGGCTGGTACTCGTAATGTTCAAAAATCAAAGATTTTTGAGGAGGTTAAATGGCTGAAGTGATCAGAAAGAAGGTTGACGTGATATCGACTGGAAATAGTGAGATAGATAAGGGTCTTGGTGGAGGAATGCCTCCCAAGTCTCTAACTCTCATCGAGGGGGAGAACGACACGGGAAAGAGCGTTATGTTACAGCAGTTCACGTGGGGCGCACTACGGCAATATCATAACATCGCATACTACACGACGGAGAATACGACAAAAAGCTTCTTGAGCCAGATGGGCAGTTTGAGCCTGGACGTATCCGATCACTTCGCCTGGGGATATCTGAAGATATATCCGCTTCAGCTGGAAGAGATAGAATGGTCAGAGGATCAGATGAGAAAGATGCTACATCTGATATCCACTCACATAAACAAAAGTAAAGAAGAGATCGTGATGATCGATTCTCTGACGGTCTTTACGACGTACTCAACGGAAAATGACATAATGGATTTTCTAACCGATTGTAAATTCATCTGCGACGGAGGAAAGACGCTATTCATCACGCTGCATAAACACGCGTACGAGGAAGACGCTCTCGTGAGGATAAGATCAATCTTCGACGGTCACATCGTGCTTCTAAAAGAACAGGTCGGAGACAGATTTATAAACGTGCTTCAGGTATCTAAGGTGAGGGGGGCAACGAAGACGACCGGGAACATCGTCTCTTTTGAGGTGCATCCGGGATTCGGGCTAAGAGTTATACCGATCACACAGGCGCAACTCTAAACTTGCGATAGAGGGGTAAAGATGAGTGAAAAAAACCTAAACGAAAATCTGAATGTGAACCTGCCGTTCAAGAGAGGGGCGGAATATAGGGACGGCCATGAGGATTTGACATCGGAGACCGATCTGATGAGGTGTGGGCTATACAGATTGCTTCCCAAGAGATCAAGGGAATACGCAAAGAAAGATCTGCATCTCCTCGAGTATATGCACGTTGTCCCCATCGATAAGGTCGGGATTCCGAAATTTTATCCGAAGTTGGACGCGAAATTGAGGAATATAGAGAGACCAAATCTCATATATCCCGTCGGCGATCTGGTCTACATCCACATCTTTGCCGATGAGGAAGATACGAGGAATTATTATATACCTATCGAGCCGACGCTCCTGCGGGGGGTAGATGAACTCGCCCGCGAAGCGGAGATACGGATGATTGATTACATCAAAGATGTTGAGGTGGATACCGTCGAGGAGAGGAAGGGGGTGTTGAAGGAGGCGCTTAGAAAGGTCTGTCTCATAGAGTCCGTCGAAGATGGTGGAACTGCCTCTATAAATCCTATCTCCTTGAAGAACACTTTTAATCTCGCTTATTTAAGAGATAAACTGAGTCTATCCTCTCTGAAAAGATACGCCAGCAGGCTTAATCTGCCTTTTCTGAGGGACGAGGGCGGCAGGCTTAATCTGCCTTTTCTGAGGGACGATGACAATGACAAATTACACGTTTCGTCGAGTGAATTTAAGGCGCTTGAATACACGATTCTTAGGGATAAGATCGGTTTAGGTTTGCTGCATCCGTTCACGCTCGATCCGTACATAGAAGACGTGGGTTCAGATGGCATAGGTCAGATATACGTTGAACACAAGATATTTGGGGCGCTTAAGAGCGTAATAGAATTTAAGAGAGAGGAAGATCTGGATTCCTTCGTGATAAAGTTGGCCGAAAAAGTTGGAAAGCCGATAACGTACAAAAATCCAATCGTGGATGCTTCTCTACCTGATGGTTCGAGGCTAAACATCGTCTATGGAAAGGATATATCTCTAAAGGGAAGTAATTTTTCGATCAGAAAGTTCACAGAGGTTCCATTCAGCGTCTTAGATCTGATAGCTACTGGAACTATAAATTATGAAGTCGCCGCATATCTCTGGATATTGATAGAGAATGGGATGAGCATGTTCTTCAGCGGAGAGACGGCGTCTGGTAAGACTACAACCCTGAACGCAATGACGACGTTTGTACCGTCCAACTACAAGATTGTCTCGATAGAGGATACGCCCGAGCTACAGTTACCCCATCCACACTGGACGAGGGAGGTCTCGAGGATACACGAGAGAGGAGTCGAAGGGGGAGAAGGAAAGGGGTCTGATATAACGATGTTCGACCTATTGAAGACCTCTCTTCGGCAGCGGCCGAATTATATACTTGTAGGTGAGGTAAGGGGGATCGAGGGGAACATCGTCTTTCAGGCGATACAGACGGGGCATCCGGTGATGTCAACATTCCATGCGGCGAGTGTTGAGAAACTGGTTCAGCGTATAACGGGCGATCCGATAAGTGTTCCGAAAACATTTATAGATAATCTGAATGCAATAGTCCTCCAGAGTGCGGTCAGAAGGCCCGATGGCAGCGTCGTCAGGAGGGTAACAAGCATAAACGAGGTCGTGGGTTACAATCCTCAGAAGAGAACTGTGAGTTTTGTGAGGGCGTTTGCCTGGGATCCGGAGACCGATAGCCACGTCTTCACCGCGAATAGGAACAGCTATCTCCTCGAGAACAAGATCGCACAAAATCTCGGAATCCCGGAGGAGAGGAGGTGGGTACTCTACAACGAGATTGAAAAGAGGACGAAGATGCTGGAGAAGATGAGTGAGAAAGGAGTAACAAACTTTTACGATATATATAGGATAATAACGAAGATGCAGAATAAAGGCATCTTAAAGATTGCAGGATAAAAAGATGGGAGATGCCACTGAGTTAGAGGGGAAAAGATCCACACCTCTATATAAGAACGTTACTAAAGAGGGGCGAAAGAGGTTCAAAAGCATCTTCGATCGCGTAAAAGAGTGGTATGAAGGCTTCTTTGCGGCGGGAGACCTGTTATACATGTTGACGTATATGGCGTCCATCTCTACTGCCAAGATCTCCAGAGATGAGATATTCAAAAGAACGTCAGAGAAGAATGAGTACATCCCATCCAAGCATATAGACGCGATTAGAAAACTTACCCATGAATGGCATTACGACTATTCAACCGCCTGCGATATGGTGGCACGGAAGGTGAAGGAGCAGGAGACCAAGGATATGATTGAGAGGATGGGAAACGCTATAAAGTCCGGCCAACCAGACGAGGAATTTTTAATGGGCGAGCTTAAGACGACCCAGACGATCACTAAAAACAGATACGAAAGAGATTTAACGACGCTTCAAAAGGGGATGGATGCATTCACTGCAATCCTAATCTCTACGGCGGTTGTATCTATTATCCTACTCCTATCTGTGGCAATTTATACCACAGGCGAAGCGGGAAAGACGCTTTATATATCCGTTTTTCTCGTCGGGGTAACGTCTCTTCTTGTAGTTCTCTTGTTATTCAGCACGTCTCCAAAAGAGTTTAAAACACATCCCTTGCCGAAAAGATCCAAAGAACAGGAGCAGATACATGATTGGCGGGCGATCTGTGTTGTGTTAGCTATCATGTTGCCTTCCCTGGTTTTTATATTTGTTGAACCATCTGAAACACTTCCTTTTCTCCCCGAAGCTCTTGCAATCATCTCTTCTGGTATGATTTTTTTGCCACTGGGATTGATCGGAAGAAGAGATGATAAAAATATTGATGAAAGGGATTTGGAATTCCCCGGCTTCATAAAGGGGCTTGGTAGCATCATGGGTTCATCCGGTGCTGCGATATCCTTCGCCCTAAATAAGGTCGATAAAAAAACGCTTCCCGCGCTGAAAGATATGATAACTGCACTCCAAAGAAGGATTACATCGGGATTGAACCATGACCTCTGTTGGGAGAGATTTATCGAGGAGAGTGGAAGCAACATCATCTATAAATTCACAGATATATATACGGATTCAGTAGAGTTGGGTGGAGATGCGGAGAATGTCGGAAAGATGGTTTCTTCTTCGGCCCTTGAATCCGTCTTGTTAAGGCTGAAGAGGGATATTCAGTCGTCTCAATTCACGACACTCGTTCTACCACTGCATGCCGCGATGCTTGCCCTGGCTGTCTGCCTACACCAACTTTTGGTCAGCTTTTCAGGGATTTTTAGCAACATGCCCGGTGTCACCAGCACGATGGAAGGTGTGCTGGGTGAAGGAACTTCCAGCATAGGGCTATTCGCCGGCATTCCAGTCGCGACTATTCACACATACGTTGTCCTGATAGTCATAGTAATCACAGCAGCAAGTATCTTCGCGTGCAGGATTTCCAAGGGGGGTGGGAGCTACTACTATTTCTATTACGCCTCGATTTTTATGACCGTAGCCGGATTGATCCTCCTTTTTATGCCCCTCCTGATGAATTTTATAATTCCCTCTGTTTCTTTTCCGTCAGAGATGGCAACAACTCATATTCCAACAAATATTCCGGGAGGTGGATTTTGATGGATTTGTTTCTGCTGGCGGCCGCAGTCCTGATCATTGCGCTCTGTATAACTCTGGTATTCATCAGAAGAGCCACGAAGACGGATGAGGATGCCAGGCCTAAAGAGAAGAAGAGAAAGAAGGTAAAAAAAGAGAAAAAAATAGATGAAAAATTGGAGAAGATCACGGGCGGGGGGGAAGAAGTAAAAGGACCGGAGGATAGAGAGACGGCAAAAGGGAAAGGAGAAAAATTAGATGAAGAAACGCTGAATCTTGGAAAAGAGCTCGTTAACGAGGGAGTAATGGACAAATATATGATAGAGGGCGATCTGGAAGGAATAGACGACATGTATCTCGAGTCGGGGGGTAAAGAGGATTTTGATTTCGAAGGTTTGGATGAAGAGAAGAAGATCACGGCAGACTGGGGGGAGGAGGGTATTATGGCAGAAGGTCCAAACGATGACCTCTTCACAGAATTGAAAAAACTGTCGACGTTCGAGCGTAGGGACGAGTTCAACATAATGAGGGCCTATAGACAGAAAAAATTTGACCTCGCAAATTTAAAGAATGAGTTGACCGGTGCCGTGGATAAACTCGAAAGAGACAAAAGACAGGGAAAATTAAGAGTACGGCGGAAAAGTAGACGAAGATAGGCAGGCTTCGTCATCGTTAAAATATCTCTTCTTTACCATATAGATCACTCCGCAAGGTTTTTGTTAGAGAACGATTTTGGCATAGGATAAGATGATAGATATTCATTGCCATCTGACGTTCGAACAGTTTGATGAAGAGAGAGAAAGGGTGATAGAAGAGGCAAAAGAGGAATTAAAAGCAGTTATTATAAGCGGGGTTGACCCAGAAGACTCAAAAAAGACGTTAAAGCTATCTGAAGATTATCCAAAATTTATATACACGACGCTTGGCCTTCACCCGGTAAACGTTGATAGGATGAAAGAGAAGGAGATAGAAACTTATTTAGAGTTCATAAAGACAAATAGAAGAAATATTGTGGGGATAGGCGAGATTGGATTGGATTATCACTGGGTCAAAGACGTATCAAAGATAAGAAGGATGAAAGAGGTCTTCATCGAATTCTTAGAACTATCGAAGGAGCTTAATCTACCGGTTGTCTTGCACCTCAGAAACGGTGTAGAGGAAGGGTTGAGGATTATAGAGGGAGAAGACATAAAGAAAGCCGTATTTCACTGTTATTCGGGCGGAATGAAATTGGCGAGAGAGATATGGGAAGAAAAATATTATATCTCACTCGCGAGTTCGATAAGGAGGAGTAAGAATATGAAGAAGGTCGCCCGTTCCATCCCTCTATCTCTCTTACTCACAGAAACGGACGCTCCGTTCCTATCTCCTGTGGAAGGAGAGATAAATGTTCCTAAGAATGTGAGGGTGGTTTATGAAGAAGTCTCAAAGTTGAGAGGAATGGAAATTAAAGAACTCTGCGAGAAGATCGTCGAGAACTCTTCGAGACTCTTCGATATTCCAAACTTTTTTTAATAAGATAGATGAGAAGTCACGGAGGAGAGATCACTTGTCCAAAGGAGTGGTAAAAGGAAAGAGGGACTACAAGAGCGAGGTGGATAAAAAGAGGTATCTGAAGGAGAAGAGAAAAGCAGAAGAGAAAGAGAGGAAGGAAGAAGAGATTGTAATCGACAAAAAAAAGATTTATATCGAGAAGATTTATAAAACGCTCTTTTCTTCCATTTTTGGAGTAATTGGGGCATTTATAACGTTTTATAGCCATATTTCTGATTTTACGTCCATCTTTCTGATTTTAACGCTTATACTAATTGAGAGGTATGCCGTCTTCTCCCAGATCACGAAGAATTTTAGTGGTAAGGACTGGCTCTATATCTCTTTTATGACCTTCTTGGCATGGTTCATCTTCCTCATGGTCTTACTGAACTTGTGAGGTCTTAAATGAGAGTTGCAGTGCTCGACAGGGATAGCTGTCAGCCGAGAAGATGTGTTAAAGAGTGTCAAAAATTCTGCCCTAAGGTTCGAAGTGGAGACGAGACGATCATATTTGGAGAAGATAAAAAACCGATCATATCGGAGGTGCTATGTATCGGTTGTGGGATATGCGTCAAAAAATGCCCATTCGATGCGATAAAGATAATAAACCTGCCAGAGAAGCTAAAAAGCCAGGAAACACATAGATATGGAAAGAATGGTTTTATCCTCTTTGGGCTTCCCATCCCAAGAGTGGGTGAAGTAACAGGAATATTGGGACCAAATGGGATTGGAAAGACGACGGCGATAAGGATTTTAACGGGAAAGCTGAAGCCAAATCTCGGTGGGGAGGAGACGGAATGGAAGGAGATATTGAGGTATCTTTCAGGATCAGAACTTCAGAAATACTTTAAAAGAGTGATCGATGGGAAGATCAGAAGCTCTTATAAATTACAAGATATAGACTCACTCCAAAAGTTTAAAGGCACAGTCTCGGATTTTTTAGAAGAAACAGATGAAAGAGGAGAGATTAAAAAGCTAACAGAGAGATTGGGGCTTGAAGAAGTTTCAGAGAGAAATATCTCGGATCTGAGTGGAGGAGAACTGCAGAGGGTTGCAATCGCCTCATGCTTGAGTAAAGAGAGAGAATTTTACTTTTTTGATGAGATAACACCCTATTTAGACATCTATCAACGGGTGAGGGTGGCAAAGATCATAAAGGAACTCTCAAAGGAGAAGAGTGTGATGGTCGTGGAGCATGATCTTGCAATCTTAGATCTTCTAACCGATGCGGTCCATGTGGTCTATGGAGAACCGGGGGTATATGGCGTGATAACTCATCCACTTGCTACGAGGACGGCTATAAATCAATATATAAGAGGAGATCTCCAAAAAGAGAATATAAGGATAAGAGATAAGAGCATCAAATTTGAAGTCCATGCGCCCCGATCGAATGTTAATTTAGCCGTCTTAAAGGAGTTTGGTAGAATATATAAATCTTATGGGAAATTTTCATTGGAAGTAAATCCAGGAGATATGAGAAAAGGGGAGATAATAGGCGGAATTGGGCCAAATTCCATCGGAAAAAGTACCTTTGCCAAGATATTATCTGGGGTCATAGAGCCAACCGACGGGAATATAGACTTCGATCTGAAGATATCTTACAAGCCGCAATATGTAAAGGGGGACACGGAATTAACGATCGCCGAGATACTTGCACCGTTTATGAATCCCCACTATGAGACCGAATTCATAAATCCACTACGGCTAAAATCGATGATGAGAAAGAAGATATGTGATTTGAGCGGTGGAGAGCTACAACGGATTGCAATCGTTCTATGTTTAAGCAGAGATGTCGATCTTTACATCCTGGACGAACCGAGCGCACACCTAGACGTGGAAGAGAGAACAATGATCAGTAGAATTATCAGGAGATTCATCGAGAATAAGGAGGCAACTGCGGTCGTCATCGACCACGACGTCTATCTGATCGATCTCGTAAGTGACAGATTGATCGTCTTCTCCGGAGAACCGGGCACATTTGGGAGAACGAACGGTCCTTTGGATATGCGGGAAGGCATGAACCTATTCCTGAAGGAGTTGAATATCACATTCAGGCGGGATGAAGATACGAAGAGACCAAGGATCAACAAGTTAAATTCGAGGCTCGATAGGGAACAGAAGGAGAAGGGAGAATACTATTACAGATGAAAGTATAGAAGGACGGAGATCAGACCACCAAAAGAGGTGGATAAGAGATTTACAAGGCTATTATTCAGGTATTTTCCCTCCAGTGTTGCCCCCAATAAGCTATCAAAGTTTACTCCGATGAATCCACCAAGAATAACGCCAAATAAAATGCTAAATTCTCTTACGGGAAGATTTAGCAAGAAGGAGGTCAAATAAATTATAAAAACGCCGAGCAGTGCCGATAATTCTCCAAGAATAGTTATTCCCCCATTTGTTCCGGGGGGAACACGTTTAAAATTGGTAATCAGAACGTTTCTCCCCTTATATGTCTCGCCGATCTCGCTTGCCATCGTATCACCCGCGGCGGTTGCCACACATCCTAAAAATGCGATCAAGAATATCGGATTTCCGGAAAAATTGCAAATCCCATAGCCGATCGCGCAGACCGTTGATGAGAGCCCATTGCCAAAGGTGTTACTGTAGTCTCTTGCACCCCCCCTCTTCTCCGCTATACCCAATGACGCCTTATAATCATACTTATACCGTGTGAATAATCCTCCAAGAATGAAAAATGATAATAAAACCAAAAACCACTTCCAACCACTAAATATCATCACCAGGAGTCCAATGAGTATGCTGCTGTGAACCCCTGTTATATCCATCAATCCAGCCTTATTCGAGAGATACCCGATTACCATCATCAGAACCAGAACAAAGAGGACGTATTCTGGAAGGGGAGAGAAGTACGAACTCTCTCCAAAGGAGTGGAAGAGCCACATAGCAAAACAGGACGTCATTGGAATCGTCCAACCGTAATCTTTTGGGGGAGAGAGGGTTGAGAATAATATTCCAACGATCGTTCCTATCACGGAGAGTAAGAATACGAACTCCATTCTTTGCAGTCCATACAATCCTATGAGGGGAACCGAGATTAATATTGAAAGCGAGATCGCCGCCATATCTGCCGGGATGGAGCTCTTCTCCATCACTCCCCTACTCCAGTGTATAATCAAAAATATTATCAAGGAGAGGAGTATGAGATATTCTGGTAGGCCAAAGAAGAGGGTTAAAAGAGAAAAAATTGCCATTATAACAAAGATCTGAGAATAAACTCTTTCTTCTAAGAGGTATCTAAAGATAAAAAAAGATAGCAAAAAGAGAAAGATCTCTATCGTAACTGTAATGTGTGGTATTAGGGCAAGCAATAATACGACGTAAAGCGTTGATGTCAGTTCTTTTTTATAACGTCTCTCCATCTTATCCCAAAAATATCCCAAAGATCATATCAAACCGAGTGAAGACAACTTCTCATGAACCTTCCTGGCGGCTCTATAAACGCTCTCAGTATCCTTTGCGCCGGTTATCACCAATCTGCCCGAACCAAATATCAAAACTACGATGTGCATATCTCTCAGTCTATACACCATTCCAGGGAATTGCTCTGGCTCATATTCGATATCATCTAGCAACGCTCCTGCCACTTCATTTAGATTAATCACCGCTTTAAGGTCGGCAGATGCTACAACGTTTTGAACGATTATTTTTGGTTCTATGGGGATATATCCAACCTTTTTGAGATCTTCGATGAGAATATCACAGGCTCTTTTAACATCTGCTAAGCTCCTCGCACCGGTGCAATTTATCTTTCCGGAGGAGAATATCAAAAAGGCGGCTTTTGGATCTTTAACTCTATATACCAGACCTGGAAACTTCTTTTTATCATACTCTGTGCCACTCACCTCGGCAAAGATACGATTCAAATCGAAGGTTTCGGAGATCCCGTCGATACTTGCCACAATATTCTCTATCTTCACACTCAACTCATTCTCGATCAATCCTCGCACCCAATATTTTTCAAGTCTCATCCTATAAAAAGCATGCGAAAAATCTTTATTTTTCTCCCTAAATTCTTGAAAAAAGTTAAATAATAGTATCCTTTCTTCTAAAAATAGAGGTTTTCAAGGCTTGATAGATACCGATCTTCTGATAGGACTCATAATCTCTATATTTTTTCTCCGCTGGATAGTAATATATCATCTGGATAAAAGGGGTACGCTTAAAAAGTACAATATATCCACGATTGGTCCTATTTTGATGATCAGAACGCTTAAAGGTCAAAAATTTCTTGAGCGAATAGCGAGACCGAAGAGGTTTTGGAGGGCATTTGCATCCTTCGGTATCCCTCTGATCTTCATATCGATGGTATCCATGTTTGCACTGATTCTCTATGCCGACGTGCACATGCTCACCTCTCCTCCACCACCGCCAGGTCCCCTCTCTTCACCCCTCAATATGCTCTTGATTCCCGGTCTAAACCAATTTATTCCACTCGTATGGGGGCTCATTGGGTTGATAGTGACACTGGTCGTTCACGAGTTCTCTCATGCAATACTGGCAAAGGTAGAGGGGATCAAAGTCAAGTCGCTCGCCCTCTTAACCGTAATATTACCTATTGGGGCCGGCACAGAGATCGACGAAGATGAGCTCTTTGGCCCTGAAGAGAAGTCATCAAAACCAGAGAAGGTTGCCACAAGTAAAGAGAGGGTGAGGATACTCTCGGCAGGAGTGGCCAGCAATTTTTTTATCGCCTTCGTCGCATTCGCTCTATTCTTTGGCCCCGTAATGGGATCCATTGCACCACAAGAGGAAGGAATACCAATATATGGTGTCATTGAAGGTTATCCAGCAGGAGATAGTGGCATAACAGAAGGATCGATCATCCTAAAGATCGATGATCAAAGGACAAAGACGCTCGATGATTTTCATAAGGCGATGGATAAAAGATCCCCCGGAGAAGAGATCAGAATAAGGACGAATAGGGGTGAATACAATGTAATACTCGCAGAAAATCCCGCCGATACTACCAGGGGACGTTTAGGCATATCTCTTGATTACAGTCCTGGAGAGTCTTTAAATGCGATAAAAAGTGTACCAAGTTCGCTAACATCCGTCAAGGGTTGGCTCACCCTCTATGGTCTGCCATTCATATTTGGGGGATTCATCGGTGATCTAAACTCGTTTTATTCTCCTGTAGGAGCCGCATCCTTTCTTGGAGATGGTTTCTTCTGGATCGCCAACGCACTCTTCTGGATAGCCTGGATAAACTTTATTGCCGGGCTATTCAACTGCCTTCCTGCCACCCCGCTCGATGGCGGGTATATATTCAAAGAGGCACTCTCAAAGATATTTGGAAGATTCACCCGGAACGGGGAGCGCATAACAAAAGCATCCAATACCGTGGCAAATATCTTTGGGCTGATGATATTCTCATCCATCCTATTCACTGTGATATGGCAGTGCATGGGCTATCTATAAACTATCTATCCTAAATAGTCTCCAAAATTTAATATTTTTTATCTTCATTTGAAGACCCCTTCCGTAAGGGAGGGGATGATAAAACGTTAAAGGTATGGGGTTGGTTGTGAGATTCGATTAAGAACTCACCCCATACCACAAACTATTTAAACCTTAAAATATATTAATGTATTGGTTGTGTGATTCGATGAAAATTAAAAGGACATACAAATATAGGATATATCCAAACCGAGAACAAAAGTCTATCTTAGAAGAATGGTTAGAGATTTGTAGAATCCTCTATAATGATTGTCTCACTGAAAGGAAAGATGCTTGGGGCAAGTCCCGGAAATCTATAAATTATTACGACCAAGCAAATCAATTGAAAGAGATCAAAACTTTTGATGGGAATATAAAAGAAGTTCATTCCCAAGTCATTCAAAACGTTTTGAAGAGAATAGATAAAGCATTTAAAAACTTTTTTAGGCGAGTTAAGGGAAAGGAGAAAGCTGGTTATCCAAGATACAAAGGATCGGATCGGTATGGTTCTTTTACGTATCCTCAAGGTGGGTTTAAATTGGGAGATAGAAAGTTAATCCTCTCAAAGATAGGATCTATCAACATCAAAAAGCATAGAGATATACCTAAAGACGCAAAGATTAAGACTTGCACGATTGAAAGAGATTTAGATCGTTGGTATGCTTGTTTTACAGTTGAAGTTGAGATAGAAGAACCAAATTACAACGAAGAGATAACAAATCCAATAGGTATAGACTTGGGCATAAACCATCTAATTACTCTCTCAAATGGAGATATGGAAGATAATCCAAGATATTTGGTTAAGTCCCAAAGAAAACTATCAAGGAAACAAAGAAAGTTAAGCAAATCGAAGAGAGGATCGGGCAATAGAACTAAAAGACGATTTGAAACAGCCAAGACGCATAGAAAGGTAAGGGAACAAAGAACCGATCTCTCGCACAAGATAAGTCGAGGATTAGTTGATACTTATGATTTAATCGTCTTTGAGGATTTGAATATCAGAGGAATGCTTAAAAACCATCACTTGGCTAAATCTATAAGCGATGTTTCATGGTCACAATTAACAAATTTTGTATCTTACAAAGCGGAAGAAGCTGGTAGGAGAGTTGAATTTGTTAATCCAAAGAATACAAGCCAAGAATGTTCAAATTGTGGCGGGATCGTTAAGAAGTCTTTAGCGCAAAGAGTTCACAGATGTCCCTATTGTGGATTAGTGATGGATAGAGATCAAAACGCTGCAATTAACATTCTAAAGAGAGGATTAAAACGTGTAGGGCAGGAACTGTCCGAATTTAAGCCTGAGGACTTCTCAAAGAGAAGAGTGATACAGGAAGCCCCATCCGTAAGGGTGGGGTAGTTCACTATGCTATGGAGAGAAGTTATAGGAAAGAGTGCAATATTTCATCAATATAACCTCTTCGATCCCCCATCTTTCCGCTATCTTCTCAACGATCCTTAAAACAGGGAGATTTTCCGCCAGCATCACTCCTGTATCGATTTCATCGTAGCCCTCTTTCGCCACCAGATTCAATCCGTATCCGAGCATGTCCGAGGCTACTCCTATATTTCTGATGTTTTCATCAAGACCAATTGAGCCAACTTTTGCCCTCTTTATCTTTTTGGCTCCTCCAAGCATCAGTTTTAGCATGGCGATCAGTCCAAAGGGGTTTTTTCCCTTTTCTCTTAAAGATTTAAAGAAAACATTTATATCCGGAAAAAAGGAGAAATATATTACCATCTTCCCATCTTTACCTTTATACTTCCCCACATATATCTGAAATCGCATGATGCGGGTCGTTATCCTCGTAAAGATGCGTTTAAAGAATGTATCGTACCCTGCTATAAACTCCCTCGGATTAAAGCCAAAATGCCCTATAAACGTCCTGTGAACAAGATCGCTGTACTCTTTGACGGCTCTTTTGTCTCTTAGATTCAATTTTATGACTTCCATCTTTAGATCTTTGAGTCTCTTCTCTCCCACGAAAATATCTTCTTCCTTTATGGAAGATAGCTTAAGATGGATATTGTGCCATTCTTTCTCTCTTTGAAAGCCGTCATCCAAGAATAAGTCTACATAAAAAGGGGGGTTGTATGGAAGATAGGCCGGGGGAGGATGTTCAAAACCCTCTACCTGCAGGGCAGGAAATCCGTTATTTCTCACAAAAACCCCGTCGAGCCCTTTATCTTTAAGAACGGATAGGCAATGTTTTATAAGGATACTGCCATCTTTCTTATGATCTGGAAGTATTGTAAAGTCGTCGATGAAACCTATCTTCTCCCCTTTTTTCTCTATCCACTCCTTGTCAACGGTTGCACATGCCCTACCGATCTTTTCTCCTTCGTCCAGAAGGACAAAGAATTCTCTCTCCTCTCCTTTTCTCATACCCGGGGAGAACTGAATATAGTTATCATCTCCTTCAAAGGCGTCTTCCGCTATATTCCTCCAAGTTAATCTGTCCTTCCCCTTCAAAGAATTTCCGAGTGATTTGACGTGTGTCATTCTATTAAAAAAAGAAAAAAAGGTATTTAAACGCTTTGATCTTCGGTTCTCAAATGAACCATATTCAATTATTTATGTGATATACGCCCAGGTCGGGATTTGAACCCGAGTCGCGGCCTCGACAGGGCCGCATGATGGGCCACTACACCACCCGGGCTTTATTTTATATAACATTATCTGAAGTCTTTTGATATTTGACCTGTGATTCATTTTTGATCTCTTAAATTTAAACTTTTTGTCTCTCTGCTCTTAAATCTGCAAATGACGGACCCGGGGGGATTCGAACCCTCGATCTCCGGCTTAGAAGGCCGGTGCCCTATCCAGACTAAGCTACGGGCCCATGGGCCCGCCCGGACTTGAACCGGGGACCTTTGCCTCGTAAAGGCAACGTCATGACCAGCTAGACCACGGGCCCGATCATTAATCTATATTAATATCTTGTCATTACGTTTAAATCTATCGTACTTCATTATGCAGTTCGGATCTTTAAACCAAATGGTAAGAACTCCATCTAAACAACATTTTCACTAAACGAGTATCTCCACAACATCTCTCACTTTTTTCTTAAAATCCTCCAACGAGGAGTCGTTTTTTATCGTTATATCCGCCATCTCTATGACCCTATCTATCCCCCAGTTCATCTCTCGTGTATCTCTACGTTTAAAGCTCTCAAAATCTCTCGTTATATCCTCTCTTTTCCGCTTCAAAACCCGCTTGAATCTTATTCTATCGAGAGACTCTATCGCTATCAGAATAAAATTATCTGAGAAAGAAGATTTAAAGAATTTAACCTCCTCTAAATTCCTTATCCCCTCTATCATGATGATATTAATATCACGATCTTTGAGGATCTCTTTTATTCTCGGCAGAGATCTCTTTGCGATTGCGTCCATCCCCTCTTTCTCTCTCAAAAGATCTGCAAATCTTCCGATCTCTTCTGTGCGAGGAGCATCTTTCCTCACCACATCTCCCATCCTGATAATTGGAATACCCATATCTTCTATAATCTTCGATCCCTCCGTCTTTCCTGATGCAGGTAATCCTGTGATCCCAACGATCTTAGGATATCTTCTCATCTCCGGCTCTCGTCCTGATCCAGATATTCTTTCTATTTTTAGATAATATTTTAGCAATATCTTTCACTTCATCATCAGATAGAGGGGTCAGATTGAAGCTCGGCGGTACCCTCTCATCGTTTCCACGCTGTATGATCCAATCGATATCCTTGGGCAGATCTCCTTTGATCTCCTCCAAGAAATCGACAAATTCCTTATAAACCGTTGTCTTAACCTCTATCTTCTTCTCCTCTATCATCAAAATCCTCCTGATGTTCTCTATTGTTCTCTCTGCAAATTTTTCATCTATGCCGCATATCTCTCCATATATCTTCGCATTCAGCGGTGCCTTCATATCCATAGAGATTATATCCAAATAAGAGAGGAGATATCTTATGGTAGGGTAATCACATCCGTTCGTCTGTATCTCAGTAATCAAACCCTTCTCGTAGGAATACTTCAAAAGCTCCTTTAGAGGTTCTTTCTGCATCGTTGGTTCTCCTCCCGTGAAGACCACCCCATCGACGAATTCAGCCGCACGATCTATGTGTGATTTTATTAAATTGAGTTCTACCGGGTTTTGCGCCTCTAAATATTCATAGTTCTGGCAATAGACACACCTGAAAGGGCATCCGCTAAAGAAGATTACGATCACAGATTTATCTCGCATATCGACCGTGGAGAGCGGAACGATTCCTGCCAGATTCACTGTCATGATAGCCGATGTCATGTGGCTTTATTTTGATCAGTGAAATTCCGAGATATGAAAGAGATCGGCATACCTCAAAGCGTTCAAGGCCTCGAACGGTAGAAGCTCCGGCGCCAGGATTTCTATCTCTCCGTTGATATACCACTTTGCAATTACGTTTGCATCAGTTACTATCTTTGTCATCTATGAAAATCTCCTCTCTAACTATCCCGCTCCAGTTTATGTGCTTTCGGTTCATTCATCCTCCTCTTGATCGCGTCATCGATTCTTACACTGATTACTGTTATACAAATATATCCATAATAGATGTTATTAAAATTTTCGGAGAAAATAGTAGCTCCGAGTGAAAAAATCTACCAATGAAACCATCGAGCTTCGTTTGTAGCTCTTTGAATCTTCCTCTCTCTTTTCTGCTGGCTTTTTTCTTATTCCTCTGTCTTTATGAGATTTATCAACGAATACTTTGAGATAATTTAAGAAAAGCTTTTGATGGATGAACTCTTTATGAACAGATATCCAAGATGGCAAAGATCATAGTTGAAAAATTGGTAAAGATCTTTGGAGGCAATCCGAAAAAAGCGTTAAAATTGTTAAAAGATGGCTATTCGAAGGGTGAAATTCTAAAAAAGACCGATCAAACGGTCGGTATTGCTGGAGTCAGTTTTGATGTGGATGAAGGTGAACTATTCGTTCTAATGGGGCTTTCTGGATCGGGAAAATCAACTTTGATTCGCTGTATAAATAGATTGGTCGAGCCGACGAGCGGTTCAATCTGTATCGAGGGAAGAAGGATCGAGAAGATGGATGAGAAAGAGTTGAGGCGATTTAGAGGCAAAAAGATCGGGATGGTCTTTCAACACTTTGCCCTTCTCCCAAATAGGACCGTCTTGGAGAACGTCGCACTTGGATTGGAGATAAGGGGAATTCCGAGAGATGATAGGCATAAAAGATCGGAAGAATCCTTAAAGATGGTCGGATTGATCGATTGGAAAGAAAGATATCCTAAAGAGTTAAGTGGTGGAATGAAACAGAGAATCGGCTTAGCGAGGGCATTGGCGATTGATCCCGATATATTATTGATGGATGAGCCATTCAGCGCGTTAGATCCCTTGATAAGGAATGAGATGCAGGAAGAACTGTTAAATCTGCAAGAAGAGATGAAAAAGACGATCATCTTTGTTACACACGACTTGGATGAGGCATTGAGACTTGGGGATAGAATCGCGATCATGCGAGACGGAAGGATCGAGCAGATCGGAACGGCCGAAGATATCCTCTCAAATCCAGCAAATGAATACGTCGCCAAATTCCTGCAGAACGTGGATGCGACGAAGGTACTAACGGCGGAAAACATCGCGATAAAACCAAGAGAAACTTTGAGAGAGACAGAAGGACCGAGAACCGCGATGAGAAAGATGAACGCATCTGATTCGGATTATATCCTCGTGGTCGGAAGAGATAGAATATTGAAAGGGATCGTTCTGATGGAAGACGCATTGGAATTGGCTGAAAAAAGGGAGAGGGATGTTAGAGGAATCATAAAAGAAGCGGATACGATAGATTCAAATGTGTTAATAGAAGATATCTATCCGATAATCGGGAAATCTGAGAGGTGCTTGGCCGTGATCAATGAAGACTATAAATGTTTGGGGGTAATTACGAGGAGAAGTCTGATATCGAGCTTGGCCGAGGAGAGGGGGGTGTTATAACCTTTACCTTTATGATACCAAAGATTCCACTCGGATATGCCGCCGATCTATTCGTGAATTTCTTGATCGAGCATTTATCAATGGTTTTCGATGCGATCACATTGATATTTAGCGGTGTCATCATCGCGTTAGAAAATTTTTTATCCTCTTTTCATCCGATCGTTCTCATCGTCCTATTGTGTCTGATAATCTGGTTCATAACGAGGAAAGAAACGGCGATATTAAGTTTTTTTGGTCTCTTTTTAATCTATGATTTAAATTTATGGCCAGAATTGATAAAAACTTTTGTATTGGTCTTAATTGCGACGAGCGTCGCGTTGATCATCAGCATCCCGATCGGAATTTGGATGACGCGAAATGATTTAGTGAAGAGGGTCACAATGCCTATCTTGGATTTCATGCAGACGATGCCTTCTTTCGTCTATTTGATTCCCGCAGCGATGTTATTCGGCATTGGGGAGGTTCCCGGACTATTTGCGACCGTAATATTTGCAACTCCTCCACCTGTCAGATTGACATATCTCGGTATAACGCAGGTTCCTGAAGATTTAAAAGAGATGGCAAGTTCCTTTGGAGCGACGGATAGACAAGTTTTAACAAAGGTAGAACTTCCTCTCTCACTTCCGAGCCTGATGACGGGCATAAATCAGTGCATCATGCTCGGCATATCGATGGTCGTGATAGCATCGATGATAGGAGCAGGAGGATTGGGAGGAGTCGTCTTGAGGGCGGTAAATAGACTCGATATGGGAATGGGATTTGAAGGAGGGATCGCGATCGTGATACTCGCGATCGTCTTAGATCGTACCAGTCGGGGGATGGGTGAATACCGGGAGACGCCATTAAATAAATTGATCGTTAGGGTCATAAAGAAGTTTTGAAAAATTAAATAAGGGGGTATGATATGAGAAAAAGTTTAAAGATTTTTTCATTGGTGCTCGTTTTGGCTGCCGTTTTAGTCGCCGCTTGCACCAGTGATGCATCAGAAGAGACGAAAGGAAGAGTAAAATTGGCCTATGTTCAATGGGCCGATGCAGAGGCTTCAACTGCTGTGGCAAGTGCCGTTCTGGAAGATATGGGTTATGAGGTAAAGGAGGATGTGGTGAGCGCGGGCGTCATGTGGACGGCAGTCGCGAACGGAGATGCAGATGCTTTCGTCTGTGGATGGCTTCCATACACGCACGCACCATATTGGAAGAGATACAAAGACGATGTAGTGGATCTCGGGGCATATTATAAGGGCGCAAGAATCGGTCTCGTCGTGCCAAAATACGTGCCGATAGAGTCGATAGAAGAATTAAAGGATCACAGAAGCGAATTTGACGGAAAGATAGTTGGCATTGAACCAGGATCGGGGATAATGATACACACGCGAGAGGATACGATGCCAGGCTATAATTTGGAAGACTGGAATCTCATGGAGTCGAGTGGCCCCGCGATGACAGCTCAACTGGATAGGACGATAAATAGAAAGGAATGGATCGTTATAACGGGTTGGAAACCGCATTGGATGTTTTTTAAATATGATTTAAAATTCTTGAAAGATCCGAAGAAAGCGTACGGGGGCAGTGAAGAGCTCCACGCGATTGCAAGAAAAGGATTAAAGAAGGATATGCCTGAAGTCGCAAAGGTGCTGAAAAATTTTTATATGACTGATGAAGAATTGGGAGAGGTGATGTACGAGATAAACGTGAAGCACATAAGACCGAAGGAAGCCGCAAGGAAGTGGGTAGATGAGCATCCGGATGTGGTAAAGGAGTGGATTTCTTAAGATTATATTGGGGAAAATGGCGAAAAAGAAAAAGATAGCAATCATAGACTACGGTTTTACCTGACGGGAACAGAGGATCTATGCTCCTTGTTTGTTACTATTACTCATTTTATGAGCTCTTACCAGGCGTATTTCTTCATAAGTGTAATCATCACCCAACTTTTCTTTCACAGGCGCTAATTTCTCAGTACCCAGAATGGACAATCGCCCGTATGATATGCTCTTGCTTATAAACATCAACGAATTTATAAATAGAAATTTCTTCGCCCGATAAAATTAGCTCTCCAATATGTGATACGATTGTGACACGTTGATTGGTTTTGGCTCAACATTATGTTCCTTACAATAATCAACTATTTCCTTTAAAAATACCTCTCCGTATTTCTCCAGCTTTCTTTCGCCAACGCCGTTAATCCTCCGAAAATCCGATAGAGTTCGTGGGAGATAAGTTGCCATTGCCTTCAAACTTGAATCATGAAAGATGATATACGATGGCATACCCTCCGCATCAGCAAGTCTCTTCCTCAAACTCCTTAAAATTTCAAATAAATCGTGATCAAATTTCTCATCTAAATATTTTTGTGTTATCTGAACTTTTTCTGCCGGCTTGGTCAATAAAAGCCTCCCCCCACCGGACAAAATATCGTGACTCCTCTGAGTCAGTTTTACGATTGGGTATCTGTCCCCTTCTGATTTTAGATAACCGAGTTGAATGAGTTCCCTGATAAAGGTCTGCCACTGCTTTTTTGAGTATTCCTTGCCACTGCTATAACTTGTTAAAGCATCATGCCGATTGCGAACTATCTTTTGACTCTTTGAGCCACATAAAATATCAGCAATGTAATTCACTCCGAATCTCTCTTTAACCTGAGAAACGCACGATATGATCTTTTGAGCAATAATTGCCCCATCAACCGTTTCTTTCGGCTCTATACAATTATCGCAATTTCCGCAGTTAGTTTCGTGGTATGCTTCACCGAGATAATTCAATAAAATTTTTCTGCGACAGGTTCTACCTTCACAGAAGTTAACCATATCATGCAATTTCCTATACGCAATTCGCTTTTCTGTTTCATCTTCTTTCTGCTCGATGAAATATTCTATTTTCCGCTTATCACCATGACTAAAAAAGAGAATGCAATCACTTCCTTCCCCATCTCTTCCAGCCCTGCCCGTTTCTTGATAATAGCTCTCAAGATTTTTAGGTAAATCGTAGTGGATTACAAAACGTATATTCGGCTTATCTATACCCATCCCAAAGGCTATTGTCGCCACTATTATCTCAACATCGTCTTTAGCAAATTTATCCTGATTTTTAGTCCTTAAATTAGAATTCAATCCTGCATGGTAAGGTAAAGCACGATAACCCTCTTCTTGAAGTTTATTCGCTAAATTTTCAGCGGATTTACGGCTGTGGCAATAAATTATCCCTGAATCCTTTTTATGGCGCTCCAAATATTGAAGTAACTGATGATAGGCATTATCTTTTGGTTTAACCTGATAGAATAGGTTTTCTCGGTTAAAGCTCGCTTTATATACCTTTGGATTGGGTAGCTTTAACTGTGTTATGATATCCTCTTGCACCTTAGGGATAGCGGTTGCTGTCAGTGCAATTAAAGGAACTTGAGGAAAATTCTCTTTAAGCAATTTCAACTTGCGATATTCAGGTCTGAAGTCATGCCCCCATTCGGAGATACAATGGGCTTCGTCAATG
>CABGHH010000006.1 GCA_902158745.1 Candidatus Methanolliviera sp. GoM_asphalt | reverse complement strand
ATCAACGCATGAGATCTCTTCACGTGTCTTACGAAGGAATTTCTGATATAATGGATTTCATATTCCCGAGGGGAAAAGATACAATATACAATAGTTTCAACACAACAGTTCAGTTGAGAATACAGAACTCCCACTCATAAAAGATGTAAGAATAGTTCACTATGATGAACAGCATCCCAAAGAGGGAAGAATCCAAAAATACAGATTAACTTTATTAGATCATGTTGCAGTCAACAATAGCGGATGATCTCTATAATAGTAAAGATTCTACAACGATCAAAGAATTTCTTGAATGTGATTCATCAGTTATGCTTGTTACACTTGAACAAGCTAATAATAAAGGATTTTCCAAAGCGTACGACAATGGAAGAGGAACTTACTTACCAAATATAAACTGCTTAACATATTCTACTCTACAATAGAGATAAGGAAATAGAATTTTTAAAGAAATTAGCGGAAGAAGAGAAGAGAAGATAATGAAACAGAAAAACGATAAAGGATATCTAAAGTGGCTTAAAAAACAGAATATTTATTCAAAAGATTTCTACACGATTTAGAGCTTAGAAGAAGACGTGAGAAACAAAATCTGGAGCAGAGATCATATGAGGAAGCTTTTGAGATCTTCGATGATCTTATGAAGGAGTTCTATTCATTTAGCACACCTGTTAGAAAGAGATTGGATATGATAAAGAAGAACTGGAAGTACCTCACAGCTTCTACTTCGTGAAAGGAGCTCCTTCCACCAATAATTTACTTGAGAACTATTATTCAACAAGTCTCAAGACGTACAGAAAGAAACAGCTTCGAAAGGATAGGAATTGAGAATCATATAAAGCTCTCTGCAATGAAGAGAGCTGGAATGCTCAAAAAACCTGAGAAAACCTTGCTTGAAGTATTCTTGAAGTTCATTCCCTTTTTAAATCCCGGATAACTTTTTGTCTATTTTTGGGTTTACCAAAGAGTAATCTAATAGCGATAGCTATCTCTTTTTTTATGATAAAAATGAACTGTTTTCTGGTTTTTCACCATTATCTGAAACATAATGATGCGAAATATAAAAAATTGTGTAAAATATGTTTTAAAATCTTCTAACATACAAAAAATGGCTATTGAAAAATGTGAAAAAGTTGAAAACCACTAGAAAAATCGATAGTGCCGTGGTGCCATGCGAAGCATGGTAGTTGCAGATCTTCATGGAGATAAACCCGGATAAAATAATCCCATCTTCTCATCCAACCCGAACATGATATTCATATTCTGCACCGCCTGCCCCGATGCTCCCTTGACCAGATTGTCTATGACACTTATAATCACAAGCCTATCGTTATCTTCCTCAAGGGAGAAACCCCCAATGTCACAGAAGTTCGTTCCTCTGATATAAGATAGACTTGGTATATCATCATATAATCTTATAAACGGTTCTTTTCTGTAAGCAGTATTATATATCTCTACCGCATCCTTTAGGGTGAGTTTTCTTTTAAGGATGACGTGAGCAGTAGTTAGTATCCCCCTTATCGCAGCGATTATGTGTGGCGTAAAACTGACCTTAACTCCAAGTTCTTCTCTCATCTCTTCGACGTGCCTATGATCTATCATTTTGTAGGGAATTACGTTCTCTGCCAGATTAGGATAGTGTGAGTTTTCTGTCGGATTTACTCCTGCTCCCGAGATTCCAGTTTTTGAATCAAATATAATCCTTTCTACATATCCTCCCCTTACAATAGGAGCCGCGGCAAGAATTGCTCCTGTTGGAAAACATCCAGGGTTAGCAACGAGGTCTGCATCTCTTATATCTTCTCTATAAATCTCTGGAAGCCCATATATCGCCTTTCTTTCCTTATCGGTGTGTTCAACTCCGTATATTCGCTCATATTCTTTCACATTTAATCTATAATCCGCACTGAGATCGATCACCTTCGACCCATATTTTAGAAGCTCTGGAACGATCGACATAGCTTTTGTGTGAGGAACCGCCGTAAAAACTACATCGCACTCCTTTGCAATCTTTGGTCTCGTATCGACGAATTCCATATCCACGATCCCCCTCAAATTTTTATGGACTTCCTCTATCTTCTTTCCGATAGCATTTCTCGAGGTTACCGCGACGATCTCGACTTTTGGATGACCACATAAAATTCTTAGAAGTTCTCCACCCGTGTAACCTGTTCCCCCAACGATTCCAACGTTCAACATTTAAAAATCTCCTTTAATATGGATGGCACACTTACAGCTTTTAGTGCGGGAGGTGGGATTTGAACCCACGGATCCCTACGGAACGGGGACCTAAACCCCGCGCCTTTTCCTCTCGGCAACCCCCGCTACGATAGAAGCTTTGTTAGGAGGGCCTTCTCTGAATGAAGTCTATTCTCGGCCTGTTCAAAGATCACAGAATTTTTCCCGTCCATCACCTCAGACGTTATCTCTTTTCCTCTCATTGCAGGGAGACAGTGCATGACGATCACACTCTCTTTTGCGCAACTAACAACCTTCTCATTCACCTGAAATCTTTTAAAGTCCCTCTTTCTCTTCTCTTTCTCCGAGTCATCTCCCATTGAGACCCAGACATCCGTATATATTATATCTGCATCCTCTGCAGCTTTATATGGGTCATCGTATAACTCTATCTTTCCACCCATCCCCTTCGCCTTATTGAATATCTCTTCATCTGGTTTATATCCTTCCGGACAGCCTATAGTCATATTTATATTAAAGAGGGAGGAGAGGAGTAGGAGTGAGTTGCATACATTATTCGGATCCCCAATCCAAGCGAGTTTTAAACCTTCAACCGTACCTTTGAACTCTTTTATCGTCAGCAGATCAGATATTGCCTGGCATGGATGTTCCAGATCCGTCAGAGCATTTATCAACGGAACGCTGGAATATTTCGCCATCGCCGTAAGAGTCTCGTGTTTTAACGCTCTAACCACCATCCCATCGACGTATCTGGATAGAACTCTTGCCGTATCGGATATGCTCTCTCCCCTGCTGAGCTGAAGATCATCTCTGCTCAGATAAATTGCGTATCCCCCAAGTTGTCTCATCGCAACCTCAAAGGATACCCGAGTCCTCGTAGATGGCTTCTCAAAGATCATAGCGAGGTTCTTATCCTTGAGAAACTTTCTCTCTTCTCCCCCCTTCATCTTAATAGCCAGATCGAGGATCTCTTCTATATCTTTCTTTTTAAGGTCTAAAATCGAAAGAAGATGCAATTTAGCCCCTCAGTCTTTTTATATGTTCTATCCTCTTCCTTATTAAAGATTCTTTTCCAATATCGTGCCTCGAGAAGACCTCCCCCTCTATCTTACTCAACTCCCCCTCTGCAATTTTTTCCGCCTCCTCTATAGTATCCGCAATTCCCACGACCGATAAAGAGCGAGAAGAGGTCGTATAGATCTTTCCATCCCGTTCATCAACACTCGAATAGAAGATCTTCGATTTCTCTCCTTTGCCTGCCTCTCTTCCTCTTCCACTTATCTTTATGACGGTATCTATCTTTGGATCTTCGGGGTATCCCTTTGGAACGACATATTTACAGACGGTCGCCTTTCTTTCGTGTTCTACCTTCAAAGAATTAAGCCTTTCGTCCAAGATCGATTTGAATATATTTAGAAGATCGGTCTTTAGGATAGGAATCGTATTCATCGCCTCCGGATCTCCGAATCTTGCGTTGTACTCGATCAATTTTATACCATCTCTGCAGAGCATGAATTGCCCGTATAGCACCCCTTTGTACCTCTCACCAGTCTCCTCTCTTATCGCAGCAAGCGTTCTTTTTAGTATCTTCACCGCGTCATCGTAGTCTCTTCTTTCCATGAATGGAAGAATATCTCCATTATCAGAATAGGATCCCATACCACCGGTGTTTGGCCCTTTATCTCCTTCATAAGCCCTTTTATGATCTTGAACAGCAGGAGACGGGATTAGATCTTTTCCATCCGTGAAAGCCTGTATCGTAAATTCTTCTCCATCCAATTTTTCTTCCAATACGACGCTTTCATGTCTCTTTAATACTTCTTTTATATATGTTATGGCATCTCTCTTATCCTTTAAGTGCTCGCCCACAACTTTTACTCCCTTACCACCTGTAAGCCCGGAGGGTTTAACCACCACCTCCTGACAATCATCCAAAAACTCCTTTACCCCTTCTAAGTCTCTGAAGATTCCAAACTCTGGAGAACCTTCTATTCTGTGATCTCTCATCAGTTGCCTTGCCCAGGATTTATCGGTCTCTATCTTTGCAGGAATTTTTTTTGGGCCTACGGTACCTATCCCATTTTCTTCAAGAGAATCGACGATTCCTTTTTCTAAGGGGGCTTCTGGGCCTATCACGGCCAGATCTATCTTCTTTAAAAGGGCGTAATCCACCACTCTTTCTACATCCGTCTCCTTCGCTAAGAGAAAATCTTCACAACGAGAGGCGATCCCAGGGTTTCTATTCTTCATTACGGCATATAAACTCCCCAGTTTACCGCTACGATGTATAGCCTCGCTTATCACATCTTCCCTCCCGCCCGAGCCTATCACCATCACGTTCATATTTTAGATCAATCTTTTATATGCTATAAAATATTACTGTGAGAACCTGATGAGAAGAAGAGAAGGGAAGAGAAGAAAATATTTGACACTGGTACCAGACGGGATGGCTGACTATCCACTGGATCGTCTCGGCGGAAAAACGCCATTGATGGTTGCCGATACGCCAAATATGGATTTACTAACGAAAAAAGGCAGATGCGGTCTTGCAAAAACGGTTCCTGACGGGATGGAGCCGGGAAGTGATATCGCAAACTTCTCCATTATGGGATATGATTCCAGCTATTTTACAGGCAGGGGGGCGTTTGAGGCCGCGAGCATGGGCGTGAAACTTGGAGAAGGAGACGTCGCATTTAGGTGCAATCTCGTGACGGAGGAGGATGGGATCTTGAAGGACTATAGCGCCGATCATATAACGAGTGAAGAGGGAAGATACCTCATAGAAGAGGTGGATAAAAAAATTGGAAGAAGATACGGCGTCGAATTTTTCCCAGGAGTAAGTTATAGACACCTGATGGTGATCAGGGGATGCTTCAATGAGATGGATATGGATATAGAATGCACCCCCCCGCACAATATCGTCGGAGAAAGGTTGGAAGAGAATCTTCCAAGGGGAGATCTCAAAGATTTGATGAAGAATTTAATAATCGGATCAAAAGATCTTTTAGATGATAACCCGATCAACGTAAAAAGAAGGAATGAGGGAAAGAATCCCGGAAACATGATATGGCCCTGGGGATGGGGTAAAAAGCCCAATATTCCAACCTATCAAGAATTATATGAAATAGAAGGATCCGTGATCACCGCAGTGGATCTGATAAAGGGTATCGGGATATGTGCAGGGCTAGACGTCATAGAAGTCCCCGGTGCAACAGGTTATACAGATACAAACTTTTCAGGAAAGGCGAAATATGCTTTAAAATCGCTCGAGGATAAAGAATTTGTCTTTCTCCATGTGGAGGCAACGGATGAGATGGGGCACGAGGGAGATCTGGACGGTAAGATAAATGCGATCGAGAGGTTCGATAAAGAGGTGGTGGGAAGCATATTGGACGGTTTGGAAGATTTTTCATTACTCCTACTGCCCGACCATCCCACACCGGTAGAACTTAGAAGGCATACCTCGGATCCTGTTCCATTTCTTCTTTATAGGGATAAAAATTATTCTCCGGATGACGTAGGCGAATTCAACGAGGAGTCGGTTAAGAAGGGCTACTTCGGGACTTTAGATGCGACCATGCTGGTATCGATTCTTTTTGGATCGAGGAAATTAAGATGAGGGGTATATCTGCATACTCCATTAAATTACCCATCATAGAGAAAGAAGACGATCTTGGCAAAATTATAGCCGAAGAACTGATTGCTGAGAGGTTCGATCTGGCGGACGATGACATCTTGGTCATTGCACACACCATCGTATCAAAGTCGGAGGGAAGGATAAGAAGATTAAAAGAGATAACTCCGAGCGATAAAGCGTTTAAGATCGCTGAGAAGAGAAAAGAAGATCCAAGATTCATCCAGGCTGTCTTAGACGAGACAAAAGAAGTACTGATCGATTACCCTATCTTTCTCGTAGAGGCAAAGTCTGGAAATATATGTATAAATGCGGGCGTCGATCGATCGAACGTCGAAGAGGGGTATCTCATCTTACTCCCGAAGGATCCCGATGCGAGCGCGGAGAAGATCAGAAGAAGAATCTTTGAGATGACAAAGAAAAGAGTCGGCGTGATCATATCAGATACAAACGGAAGACCTTTCAGGATTGGTCAGGTCGGATTTTCGATCGGGATATATGGAATAGAGCCGATAAGGGATTGGAAGAGAAAGAAAGATATATTTGGAAGGAGGTTAGAGATAACAGAAGAGGCAATTTCGGATGAGCTTGCTTCTATGTCAAATATCTTGATGGGAGAGGGAGATTGGTGCTCTCCGGTGGTTGTGATAAGGGGGTTGTCCGTTTTATCTGATGATAGAGAGGGAATAAAGAATATCTATCGGGACGAAGCGACCGATTATATAAGAAGGGCGATAAAGAATTTTTATTCTCATTGAATGAACGGCATTTAACCAACCTTTAAGAACATTCTTGAAGGTAAGTAGCCAATGATTAGAACCCTATATCCAATAACGAAAGCGAAAAGAGGAGGTAAAAACTGTGAGTAAAGTAAGTTTTATCTATCTGTCGCAGGAAGAGGTAGTGAAAAGTGGTGGTACGGACATGCTGAAAACCATCAGTGATGTTGAAGAAGTTTTGGTTATGCGACACAAAGGGGAATGTATAGTTCCACACAAAGTTGTGTTAAGAAAGGGAACTCAGGAAGAAGAAAGCGTCACCGGTAGAGTAAATGCCTTACCTGGCTACATAGGAAAAGATAAAAATATAGGCGGGATAAAGTGGGTAGCTAGCTTTGTTCAAAATCCATTTAAACACGGACTACCGCGTTCTAGTTCCTTAATCATAATCAATTCTTTTGAAACAGGTATACCTTTGGCCATAATGGATGGTACCATTATCTCTGCTATGCGCACAGGTGCTGTGGCGGGAGTTGCCTGCAAATATCTGGCCAACAAAGATGCCAGAACTGTAGGTATGGTAGGAGCCGGGGTAATAGGCCGGACAGTGTTAATGGCTGTAAAAGCAGTATTAAAAGACATAGTACAAGTACAAATTTATGATTTATTTATGGAAAGGGCGGAAAAATTTGCCAAAGGAATGCAGGATGAACTCAAGGTGCCAGTCAGTGCTGTGGATTCTGCAGAAAAAGCTCTTTCTAATAAGGATATTATTATGACTGCAACACCTGCTAAGAAACCTTATGTAAAGGCCCCATGGGTTGCAGGAGGTTCCCTATACCTTCATATGTCTGGTTATGAATGTGAATATGGCGTGCTTTCTCAATCAGACAAGATAGTTGTGGATAACTGGGAAGATGTTAAGGCACGTAATTCACAAACCCCAGCCCTGATGCTCCATGACGGCAAGTTATCTGATGGCAATATTCATGCGGAAATTGCAGAAATAATTATAGGGGAAAAACCCGGGCGTGAGAACAGGAAAGAGCGGATATTTTTTAATCCTGTTGGCATGGGGGTCCAAAACCTTATGGTAGCCCATCGCATATACAGGACTGCAAAGGAGAAAGGTTACGGGCAAACATTAACTCTATGGGATAAACCTATGTGGATATAGTAAGGTTGGTATACCGGTGAAGAGAATAAATGAATATATCGCTCGGGGCAATAAAAAAATAATAAGTATCAAAGAAAGTAACAAAGAGAATTAAATGCCGACGATCGAATGTATTTCATAATAAACTCACCTTTACATATGACGGTATCAAATTAGCCCACTTTTGCCCCAAATCTAATTTGACATTCATCCGATTTAAAAGAATCACCTCTCATCAGTATCATCTATCGAGTCATTTTAGTCCCATTCAAGAATAATAGGCATAGGTTAACGGATGAAAAACGCCAAATAACTAAGACATGGCAAAAAAATTGATAGTATCCACTAAACAAAGGATCTCTGATCAACCTACCAAACGAAGTTAACACATTTAGCTATCGATAACGACCAAACTGATTTGCTGGTTTGATACCATTTTGAAGATTCGTCAGAATCAACAATTGGTACGATACAAAATTTACGAGCGTATATAGATAGGTATTTACTTTTATCAGAAACTCTACGCACGTCAAATTTGATTATATCCTTGATATGTTCGTGTGTTCTCTCACAATCACCTCTTTTTCTGTAAGTTTCGTCAAAACAGGGATTACAAAGATTCACGTCCCTCAAATACATCCCTACCTGCTCTTCTCTTCCGTGTTCATACAGAAACCTCAACTTTTCGTTCAATTCCATATGGATTGAACCACCATCTTTCCAGAGTTTATTGACCCAATGGTCAATTCTATCCATATTCGCCTCTTCATGGAGAACCGATCCGAATCTTGGCTTTATATAGGGATGTGCAGCTAGATGATACCATATATCAGCATGGTTCTCAAACGAATCATATCCTCCATCAAGAAGAAGGCTATCAACTTGCATTCCCATCTCCTTTACCTCTTCGATAAGAGGAAGTAGTAATGGAGAATCATTTGCGTTCCCTTCGGTAAATATGAAATATAGAGGATATCTTCCATAATGGAAAATATGGGCTTTATACATTTTTGTTCGATAATGAGGATTAAAATCAGCATATTTATCGTAACGGGAAGCCTCGATAGGTGTAGAATCAACAATCCCATTAGAGGGGTCTACCATCTCCACAATCATTTTTCCTATGATACGCATAATATTTTCGAATCCTTCTTCTC
Source organism: Candidatus Methanolliviera sp. GoM_asphalt (assembly GCA_902158745.1). GTDB lineage: Archaea > Halobacteriota > Methanoliparia > Methanoliparales > Methanoliparaceae > Methanolliviera. The sequence goes on along the minus strand of CABGHH010000006.1, from coordinate 15,514 downwards.
CAATTCGATATTTAACGAAATAATGAAGAGTTTTAGGAGATGGAAGATTGAATTTATCCTCTATCTCTGGAACATTTAATATTATGCACTCTTCAGATGTAAGGGACAAAATGGTCTTTTCGTAGGATAGTCTGCGAAAACACCTGATAATGGCAAGTTTTATCATAAGTTCTGGATCATATCGATAGTGCCATTTCTTATCGCTATAATGGTGTTCTTCCACATATTTCACTATAGATGAAATATCGAGATAACAAAGATATTCACAAATCGATGTATCACCTGGAACAAAAATACCAGAATTTACCCTATGATCTACTTTAATTTCAGAGTCCATAGGGAGATTATTTAACGATATATTAAATTTATTATCCCAAGATATCGTAAAATTATTGGGTGTTCATCAATTGATTTTCAGCTACCGCGCCCTTGCAATGAGATCGTTGCTTATCTTCTTTGAAAAATAGCACAGTTTATTTCAGAGTATATAATTGTCAACTCCCACTACGTTGACAGCTCTATTCTAATCAAAACTTCAAAAAATAGCACGATCTGTTCTTATTCCCGAATGCCGAAAAATATCGATAGCTTTTTATGTTATGATTCTAATTTGAAAGCCTCATATGGTTTATGGTTATCCTATTCCTGCTATTGTTACTCCAAGGATGTTGTTGTAGATACTTATATTCATAGAACGCTAGCTCAACCTCTTTCTCCTCTTCATTCACTCACGATATGATACGCGTCTCAATTAATAAATCTTATACTTTATACAACGATGAAAAAAGAACAAACCATCACTAGATTTTCGGACTGTACCGGTTTATTTGGCTTTGCCGAACAGTTAAATAATTTCTCAATCAACCGATATGCTCAACATGCCCCAAAATCCGAAGATTTTTGAAGACCCAACAAGTTGATAGCCCCGTATATATGAAAAATTCTTAACAAAATTTATAAATGATCGATTATAGGATGAGAAGAAAGTGCAGAAGATCGCTTACAAGAAGGATATATCCGGTTGTGCAGTTAGCGGAATTTTGAATACGAACGGAAAGAAGATCAATGGCAGATATATAATAAGGTCTATAGCAAATATGCACGACCGTTCAAACGGTTTGGGTGGAGGATTTGCCGCATACGGCATCTATCCAAGTTATAAAGAATATTATGCGTTCCATCTGATGTTCGACGATTTGAATGCTCGGGAAAGATGCGAAGAATTTCTTGACAAAAACTTTTTGATCGAGAAAGATGAAGATATACCAACGAGAAAGATAAACACGACCGCAGATCCGCCAATTCTTAGAAGATATTTTCTTGAACCAAGAGAAGAAAAGCTGAACAAAATTTCAGAAGACGACTTCGTTATAAGAGAGGTAATGAAGATAAATTCTGATATCGAAGGAAGCTATGTGTTCTCAAGTGGGAAGAATATGGGGGCATTCAAGGCGGTGGGTTTTCCGGAAGATGTGGGGAATTTTTATCGCCTCGAAGAATATAAGGCAGAGACCTGGATAGCACACGGAAGATTTCCGACGAACACGCCTGGGTGGTGGGGCGGAGCACATCCTTTTGCGCTACTCGATTATTCCATCGTGCACAACGGGGAGATATCCTCCTATGGAATCAACAAGAGATACCTCGAGATGTTCGGTTATAGATGCACGCTATTGACAGATACAGAGGTGGTGGCATATCTCTTTGATCTCTTAGTAAGAAGGCATAAATTACCGATGAAGATCGCGTGTAAGGCACTCGCACCCCCATTCTGGGATGAGATAGATAGGATGCCAGAAAAAGAGAAGAAGGTCATGAAGACGATCAGGACGGTTTATGGAAGTTCTCTCGTGAATGGCCCATTCTCGATCATACTCGGATTCAAGGACGGAATGCTTGCGCTTAATGATAGGATAAAATTAAGACCGCTTATTGCAGCGACAAAAAAAGATTTTTTAATGGTCTCGAGTGAAGAGGCAGGGATAAGAGAGATATGTAAAGAGCCGGATAAGATATGGAGCCCTAAGGCTGGAGAGCCGGTGATCGGATTGATAGGAAAAGGTGTGGTGGAGGAAGGATGATTGCAAATCTTTGATTTGCAAACTTAAAAATCGGAGATTTTTAAATGCTGACTCTTTGCAAAGGTGAATTCTCTGTCGAAAGAGATGATGATAGATGTATAAGATGCCTCGTCTGCGTCAGACAATGCCCTTTTGATGTTCACAAATACGATGAGGAGGAAGATAGGATCTACAGTGATGAGTCGAAGTGTGTTGGATGCCAGAGGTGTGCGACGCTCTGCCCGACGGATGCCATCACAATAAGATATGAGCCGATGGAGATGAAGGAGAACGCAAATTGGAAAACGTATCACCTGACAAATATTTACAAGCAAGCCGAGACAGGAGGCGTTTTACTAACCGGAATGGGTAACGATAAGCCCTATCCGATCTACTGGGATCACATTCTTTTAAACGCAAGCCAGGTCACAAACCCTTCGATAGACCCGTTGAGGGAACCGATGGAATTAAGAACGTATCTCGGAAGAAGACCCGATTTACTTGATATAGAAGACGGAGACGAACTTATACTAAAAACCGAGATCTCTCCTCAATTGAAACTCGAACTTCCGGTAATGTTTTCGGCGATGTCTTACGGTGCAATCAGTTTAAATGCTGTAAAATCGTTGGCGAGGGCGGCTGCCATCGCAGGAACGTATTACAATACAGGAGAGGGGGGGTTGCACAAAGATCTGTATAAGTATGGAAAAAATACGATTGTACAATGTGCATCCGGAAGATTTGGTATTTCTCCAGACTATTTAAATGCCGGATCAGCGATCGAGATCAAGATAGGTCAGGGAGCAAAACCGGGCATAGGCGGGCATCTACCGGGAGAAAAGGTCTTAGAAGAGATATCTGAGACGAGGATGATCGCAGAAGGGACAGATGCACTCTCTCCTGCTCCTCACCATGACATATATTCGATAGAAGATTTGAGACAGCTCATATTCGCGTTGAAGGAGACGACCGCGTATGAAAAACCTGTGGGAGTTAAAATAGCGGCGGTTCACAATTCTGCGGCTATATCGAGCGGAATGGTCAGGGCTGGGGCAGATTTTATCGTCTTGGACGGGCTTAGGGGAGGAACAGGTGCGGCTCCACTCGTCACAAGGGACAACGTCGGGATTCCAATCGAGCTGGCACTGGCATCGGTAGATCAGCGATTGAGAGAGGAGGGAATAAGAAATAAAGCCTCTTTGATCGTTGCTGGTGGAATAAGAAGCAGTTCTGATGTTATAAAGGCTATAGCCCTCGGCGCAGACGCAGTTTATATTGGAACGGCCGCGCTGGTCGCGCTCGGTTGCCATCTCTGCCAGAAGTGTTATACGGGAAAGTGTGCATGGGGAATTGCCACACAAGATCCGTATCTCACCAAGCGATTAAATCCAGAGATCGGAACGAGAAGGCTTGTCAATTTGTTGAAGGCATGGTCAAACGAGATGAAGGAATTAATTGGAGGTATGGGGATAAATGCGATCGAGAGTTTGAGGGGAAATAGGCTACAGTTGAGAGGTGTAGGCCTCACGGATACAGAATATAGAATTCTCGGCATATTACCCGCAGGAGAATAGATGAGGCGAATATACGTTAAAGAGGACGTATGCATTGGCTGCAGATTGTGTGAGATATATTGTATCGTTCAACACTCGAAGAGCAAGAACATAATAAAAGCGTTCAGGGACGAACCCAGACCTCTTCCTGGCGTAATCGTGGAGGAGAAAGGTCCAATCAGTTTTGCCCTTCAATGCAGACACTGCGATGACGCCCCGTGTGTGGAATCTTGTATAACCGGAGCGATGCAGAGGATGGAAGATGGGAGGATCATCTGTGATATAGATAGGTGTGTGGGTTGCTGGACGTGTATCATGGTCTGTCCGTACGGGGCGATAAGGATGGATCAAAATAGAAAGGTGGCGTCAAAGTGCGATCTCTGCATTGGAGAAGATATTCCTGTATGCGTCAAGAACTGTCCAAACGAGGCGTTGATGTACGAAGAATGAAGGGTTCTCACCCTCTCAACACCTGCGTGCTGCTGTGTTGAATAAACCGTAGGTTTTTTATACATACTAACATTTAGCCAATGGGGGATGGGAGAAATGGCAAAAAGAAAGAGTAAAGAGAAGAGAAATTGGAGTGAGTATAACGAAGAGCTTGTCGTAAGGGGAGAATTCTATCTTGATCTTGGATTTGTAAACAATTGGAATGATGAACTTTTTGAGATGAACAGGGGTAAGAAAGGAGGGCAATACAGATTTCCAGATTCATTCATAAGCTGGAGAAGCTGTTTGGAAGCAATGGATCGATTATCGTGGTCTCTCGATGAAGGTATAGCAAGATCTCTCGCAAAGATGGGTTTCATCCCTGAGTATAACGACTACACAACGATCTGGCACAGGGTTCACGATATGGTTCCAGAGATCACGTTACCGACAGAGAAAGATCTTGAGGTTGCTACGGATGGATCAGGATTGAAGACGAACAATGCTGGTGAATACAGAGTATTCAAGTATGGAGAGAAGACAAAGAAGAAACATCTGGTAGTTGTGATCACTGCAGACATAAAACAGAAAAAACTGCTGAAGGTTGAAGCACAGATCGAAGGCGAAGGAGAATCAGAACCAAAGATAGCGGAAAAACATCTGGAGGAGCTAAAGAAAGATGGTGTCACTGTTAAAAAGTTCTATGGAGACGGTGCATTTGACACAAATGCACTTTTTGAATATCTTGAGGAATCAAAGATAGAGAGTGCAATAAAGATAAGAAAGAATGCATCCACTTGTTGTAGGGGAAGCAAGAGAAGAAGAGAGGAGATAAGGGAATATCTCAGACTTGGATACAATAAGTGGTCAAATAAGAAACGTTATGGTATGAGATGGGTTGCTACAGAAGGAATCTTCTCTGCTGTAAAGCGTAAGTTTGGGGAGAAGACAGTCAGCAGAAGCAAAAATGGATTGATAGCGGAAGCTATCCAGAGATTCTGGAATTACGATCTATTGAGAGCGTACGGAATGAAGAAAGTACGGGAAATGCAACAAAATTAAAGATTTTGTGCACAGCAAATCGGAGATTTGCACGTGGTTTAAAGACGGAGGCGAATCACTCAAAAAGAAAGTCTATGGCTGATTCATTCAACAGAGCAGTATGGGTGATACGTTTTTATGTAGTGCGGAAAATAAGTTAAAAATCTTTTATGCCTGCTAAGACGTCAGAGGAGGAATAAGTAATAGGAGCCGATCTGTGATAGGGATCTACACCATACTTCAAGCTTCTCTTTATCTTCCAGAATGCCCACCCTATAAAACGTTTTGAGTAATGCGATCAGGACGTAAGCGATTAATGTAGAGAAGATCTGGATGAGTACGGTCCTCAAAAATCGAAGATTTTTGAGGACATGTCAAAGACTTCGTCTTTGATCCCCACTTCTCTTTGCTTATATTCTTCTTCAAGGAGAATTATCATCATTAGCCTAAATCCCGAACTTTTGGATCTTTTTCTCTCTTTAATCTCTCATCAAAAAGATCTATCCCATCCCTTTTCATGCGCTAAAATAAGTAGAAGGTATATTAAGTCTTTGACTATAATATACTCTTTCCAATCCCTTCTATCCCCTTCTATAAGGGTTGGATGGTGAAGATAAAGAGATAAAAGATTGGGTTATCCAACAAGGCAAGGTTGCAGATAGTTTTTTATGTTATGATTCTAATTTGGAAGCTTCGGGCAAACAATATGGATCCAAACCTGCTGGTGGGAACTCCTCCATACATGTATAGGAAGCCCGGGCATTCTCTAACAGATTATAAATCAGTTAAATCTATAATCTGATATTCTTATCTCCCAAATTAATCTCTATTCCAGCTTTTTCGGTTACCTCTCCGATCTTCTCTCCGTCTGCCTTCTTCAGAATTTTTTTCTCTTCCTTTTTTGGAGCCACAATTATAAATCCTGCGCCCATATTGAACGTTCTGTACATCTCTTTATAACTTACATTACCTACTTCCCTTAAAAATTCGAATATCGGTTGAGGTTTTGGTGGATTATATATATTAAACCCGTAATTTGTTATCCTCTTCAAATTTAGGAGTCCCCCTCCGGTGATATGTGCCAATCCATGTATCTCGTGCTCTTTTACCAGCTCAAGCACTTCCATGTATATTCTGGTAGGTTTTATCAGCTCTTCACCTATCCTCACATCTCCTCCCGGCAGAAGATCATCATAATCATAATCAGATGAATCTATGATCTTTCTTGCAAGCGTTAAACCGTTGCTGTGTATCCCACTGCTTCTGATTGCCAGAACAGAATCTCCAAGAGATATCTTCTTTCCATCTATCATCTCCTTTTTCTTCACAACCCCAACGCATGTTCCAGCAAGGTCTATCCCAGTTATAATCTCTGGAAGTGTTGCCGTCTCCCCGCCAACGATGGAGATGTTTGAGATCCTGGCACCATCATTTAGACCTTCTCCTATCTCACCGACCACAACTTCATCCTTCTCTTTCATCTCCCCGATGGCCAGATAATCGACAAAGGCGATAGGCTCCGCTCCGATTGCCAGTAGATCGTTTACATTCATCGCGATACAGTCTATCCCAATGGTATTCCATTTTTTAAGTCTGTTCGCCACGAGTATCTTAGTGCCGACGCCGTCGGTCGTCATCGCGAGCGCGAAATCCTCAAAATCTACCAACCCGGAAAAATGACCGATTTTTCCCAAAGGTCTTCCAAAACCCTTTCTAACCGGCTTTATTCTCGAGATGAGAGACTTAATTAATTCTCCTTCCTTCTCTATATCCACTCCTGCGTCCTTATATAGCATATCTAAGACCTAAAGTCGCTCCAATTCAAATGCTTCATGCAGAACCCTGACGGCGTCTTCGCCGTATTTTGCCTCTACCACCATAGAGATGTTCGCCTCTGAGGAGCCCTGGCTTATCATCATAACGTTTATCTTCCTTTTTGCGAGCGCAGAAAAGACCCTAGCGGCAACGCCAGGCGTCCCCATCATACCGGCACCCGCCACCATGAGAGAAGCTACATCTTCTATAGCAGTCACGGCCTTCACAACTCTCTTATCTTTTTTATACCCCTTCACGATGCGTGTCCCTGAATTAGAAGGATTGAACGTATTCTTTACACGAACCGGGATACCCCTATTCATCGCCGGTTCTATCGCTTTTGGATGTATAACACTCGTTCCGAAATATGTGAGTTCCATCGCCTCCAAATAAGAGATTATCGGGATCGTTCTCGCTTCTGGAATTATCTTGGGATTGTATGTCATTATTCCGTCTACATCGGTAAATATCCATATCTCATCTGCATCAAGGGCCGTTCCAACGATGGACGCCGTGTAATCAGAACCATCTCTGCCCAGAGTAGTTATCACGCCATCAGAGTTCTCAGCGATAAAACCGGAAACGACCGAAACTTCTTTTTTAAGGAAAGGTTCAAGCTTATCTCTGATCATCTCATAAGATTCCGGTAAGGGACTCGCGCCTCCGAAAGTGCTATCCGTAATTAAACCCGCTTCCCCTCCCATAAAAGATTTAGACTCAACGCCCAAAGACCTTAGAGAGGCAGATAATATCGGTGCACTGATCCTCTCTCCAAAGGACATTATATAATCGAGAGATCTCGGAGTCGCCTCGCCTAAAAAATATATTCCGAGCAAGACCTCTTGAAGTTCTCTAAGCCCCTCGTCAACCGTTTCTATGACCTCTATTCGCTGCTCTTCTTTTGGGATAGCTACTTCTATTGCGGAAAGATGTCTGCCTCCCATCTCCTGAATGAACTTCTCTATCGTTCCCTCCTTGCTGTCTTTAATTAAAGTTTTTGCGATGCCCTCCAAACTGTCTGTAACCCCTCTAAGAGCAGATAAGACCACAACGACCTCGTTCTCTTCAGAATATTCTTTCACTATCTTGGCAACGTTTCGAATCTTTTCGCCGTCCCCAATGGAAGTGCCCCCAAATTTCATTACCAATCTGATCTCTATTCCCCCCTTACCCGTTGAAGTTTTAAATTCTATTTTTTAAGTTTTACTTTGAGATATTTACGCATTTTAGATCATTCAGGTTATGAAATCTGGATGAGCTACCACGCCCTTTACAGTAGTTCTGAAAGTAATCTAAATGGCAATCAAGTTTTTATTAGAATAGTGGATGGCAAAGTTGATAAAACCATCGACTAGATCTTAGGTCTCTTTTTAATCATGTTATTTATATAATATGAAGAATAGACTTCTTGCATAATTACAGAAGACCCATACTCATGACTGATCCAAATCCCGTTTACTCAGGCAACAAATCCATTCAAATCAAATCCCGAAGATATCATCGCCCTGAAATTGGTCAACCCGGAGACGATCGTCTTGAGCCTATTTCTGAATATACTCCCCATGATCTTGAACTTCTTCATCCTTCCGATCGCATGTTCTACGACCACTCTCGTTCTATTGAACTTCTTGTTGCATCTTTTTTCCTTCTTCTCAAGAACTTTACCTCTCTTTCTCTTTACATGAAAATCAAAGATTTTCAGTACCACAAATCGAAGATTTGTGTGTATCGGGATTCTTGATTTCAATGAAGGAAAGTCCTTATCTATTCCCTGATATCCTAAATCTACATTCATCTCCACATCCTTTGGGATAGGGGGATGCTTATCCTTGAATAGATCGTAATCGTGCTTTCTTCCATGTACATGACCCGTCTTATGGATGATCAACCCATCTTTGTTTGTTATTATCTGTGTCTTGACCGTGTGCCTCTTCTTTTTTCCCGAATAGTAGCTCTTTCTCCTCCTCTTATTCTTCGGTCTCGGAATTTCCTGTTCCGTCGCATCTAAGAATGCTTTCATCTCTGGAAAGTATTTTAGAAGTTCTTCTAGGTTCTTTATCTTCTTCGTTGCCTTATGAACTCTATCCGGCAATGGAATACATTCCTTTACCAACGGCTCCAGATGCTTTATATTCCTGTATACGTTGCTCTGATCGAGATTAAAGAGGAATCCTGCCAATGTATATGTGATGTACAGTCTGTAATAGACCAGAAGCATGAGAAGACGATCTATCAGATCCAGTTTGAACTTTCTCCCCTGTCCGATATCCTTTTTTCTACCTTCTCTACTGAGTCTCTTTTTCTCGTAATCCTCGTATCTATCCGCTATCATCGGATATAATCTATTAAACTCTTCGATACTCAGTCCCGTGAATGCAGACAAATCTTCGATTTGTCGTACTAAAAAATCGAAGATTTTTATGTATCCTGAATATCTTTGGTTTCTTGGAGAGCAAGGTATAACTCATCATATTGTCCCATCCCAAGGAATAAATATGTGTTTAGTGCTATAAAAGGTTAATTATGCAAAAGGTTTAGTCTCTTGCATATAAAAATTCAATAAAATTCTTTAAATTCTGGGTTTCACCTTCAGCAACAACTCTAACAGATTTATCTCCTAAATTCTCTACAAAACCTTTTATTCCTAAAGAACTTGCTATTTCATCAGCCCAATCTCTATATTCAACCCTCTGGATTTTCCCCTTAACCGTAGCTATTATTCTCTTCATTTCTCTCATATTTTTATCTCCTCTTCCTTATATAAGGGAAATCTCGTCACCTCTCCAACCACGATGACCGCAGGTGGGCTTAAATCTTCTTCTCTTGCGATCTCTGCAATATTAGAGAGATCTCCATGTAAAACCCTTCCGCTTCCTGTTACCCCCTTCTCTATGATGGATACAGGCATCTTTGGATCCATTCCGTTCTTACGTAGTTTATCCATATTTCTCTTTAAATTTTCTACGCCCATCAAGATTACGATCGTTCCCCCAAGTTCAGCGAGCGCCTTCCAATTTATCCTGCTACTCTCATCTTTTTCATGTCCTGTGATCACCGTGAAAGTCGAAGTTATGTTTCTATCCGTCACGGGTATTCCCACAATTTCTGGAACGGCGATCGCAGAGGTTATGCCTGGAACGATCTCAAATTTTACACCATTCTTCTTTAAATAAGCGATCTCTTCCCCTCCTCTTCCAAAGAGAAATGGATCCCCTCCTTTGAGTCTGACAACTTTTTTCTCTCTTGTAAGATCTACTATCAATCTATTTATCTCTTCTTGCCCTAAACCACTCGTCTTCTTTCCAACATCCATGAGTTTATCTTCTGGAATGACTTTTTTGATCTCTTCCCCGATTAAGTCATCCGCCAATATGAGATCCGCCTCATTTATCAGTTCTAAAGCCCGAATCGTGAGAAGAGATGGGTCTCCGGGTCCGGCCCCAACGATATACACCTTTCCGCTCATTCAAAAATCCCCAAATCTCTTTTTCAAGTCAACGGCAAACTCTCTCGCCTTCATTATAATATCACCCGAGAATCTCTCTTCATTATAGATAAAAGAATCTTTGGAGATGAAATTTGCCCTGACGGTGATCCCATCTTCAGAATTCCTTGCAAGGATACCTATTGGGACGGAACAGCCCACCCCAAGCGTATTCATGATCTCTCTCTCTACCTCTGACTCTTTTCTGGTCTTTTCGTCATCCAACGATCTCACTATCTCTTCTTCCTTAGAATCGTTTCTCGTCATCGCAACGATCGTTCCCTGATTTGCGGGAGGGATGAATATATCATCGTTCAGCCGCTCATATCCGTCCTCTATTCCAATTCTATTCAATCCAGCCTCTGCAACGATTATTGCATCGAACTCTCCCGCTCTAAGTTTTTTTATCCTTGTGTCCAGATTTCCTCTCAGATCCTTGACCCTTAAATCGTCTCTTCTTCTCAAGGTCTGAACTCTTCTTCTGATGCTCGAAGTTCCGATGACAGAATTTTTGGGCAGATCATCGAAGTTTAATCCTTCTTTGGAAGAGATCAAAGCATCATAAGGAGAATTCCTCGGGAGAAAAGCGGCAAACGTTATACCTTCTAGTAACTTTGTTGGGACATCCTTTAAACTGTGGACTGCCACATCTATATCCCCCTTCATGAGTTGTCTGTTTATCTTATTGACGAATGCGCCCATCTCTCCGATCTCTTTTCTTTCATCTCCCTCTGTTACGATCTTTTTTATATCAACGTCATATCCTCTCTCTTCTAATCTATCTCTGACCAGATAAGCCTGTATGAGTGCTAATTTACTCCGCCTCGTTCCCACGATCAGAGGCAATTTTTATATGCCTCCAGTGTTCTTTCTATGTCTTCGTTGGAATGCGCGAGAGAGAGAAAGTTCGTCTCAAACTGGGAGGGAGGCAGATAGATGCCACAGGAGAGCATCCTCTTAAAGAATTCCATATATCTTCTTTTATCGCACTTGATCGCGTCTTCATAGTTCTCGATTCTTTCCCTGCTTTCCGTTAAAAATACCTTGAAGATTGATGCTATCCCAGAGAAGAAATATCCTTTCTCTTCTGCAATCCCGGCCAATGACTTCCCCATTCTTCGCCCTTTCTCATTTATATCGTTTAAAATCCTTTCCAGTATCTCTATCGTCTTTATTCCTGCAGTAAGCGATATTGGATTTCCGCTGAACGTCCCCGCCTGATAAACATCTCCCTCTGGTGCTACGTTCTCCATTATCTCTCTTCTGCCCCCAAAGACTCCTATCGGGAACCCCCCACCGATTATCTTCCCAAGCGTCGTTAAATCTGGGTCTATCCCAAAATATTCCTGTGCCCCTCCGAGAGATATTCTGAAGCCCGTTATGACCTCGTCAAATATCAATAGAACGTCGTTCTCTCTCGTCAAATTTCTAACCTCTCTCAAGTAATCGTCTTTGGGTAAGATCACGCCGACGTTTCCCATGACAGGCTCGATTATAAGTGCAGCTATCTCCTCTTTATGACCATTTAGAACATTCGATAGAGCTTCTAAATCATTGAAAGGAATCTGAATCGTATTCTTTACCGAATCTTTCGGAACGCCGGCGCTGTCGGGAATGCCAAAGGTCGCTCCACCACTTCCAGTCTTTACAAGAACGGTATCGTGAGCGCCATGAAACCCCCCTCCTATCTTTATAATTTTATCTCTTGAAGTAAATCCTCTCGCGAGCCTTATTGCGGACATCGTGGCCTCTGTCCCGGTATTGACGAATCTCAACATGTCTATACTTTTAAAATGTTTTTTTATCAACTTTGAAAGCTCTATCTCCTCTTCTATCGGGGCCCCATAGAGCCAGCCTCTTTCCAATCTTTTCCTAACAGCGTCTAATACGTCCGGGTTTTTATGACCAAGAATTAGGGGGCCAAAACCCATGCAGTAGTCTATGTATTCCCTTTCTTCAACATCTATCAATTTGGAGCCGTTAGCCGCTTTGATATATATTGGATTTGGTTCAAACGCCCTGACGGGGCTGCTCACCCCTCCAGGCATCAATTCTTTTGCAACTTTATATAAGTCGGAACTCTTCATTTACGCCATCTTCTTAACAAAATCTTTTGCATGATACGATATAATAAGGTCGGCTCCAGCCCTCTTTATAGATAAAAGAATTTCTTCAATGATCTTATCCTCGTCCAAAACCGAAGATGAATATTTTACCATCGAATATTCCCCGCTGACGTTGTATGCCGCCAAAGGAAAGTTAAATTCTTTCTTTGCCCGATAGATTATATCTAAGTAAGGAAGTGCAGGTTTAACCATAACGATATCTGCTCCCTCTTTTATATCCAAATAGATCTCACGCATCGCCTCATCCGAATTTTTATAGTTCATCTGATACGTAGATCTATCTCCAAACTTATATCCCGACTCGGCAGCGTCCCTGAACGGACCGTAAAAGTTTGAGTTGTATTTTGCAGAATAGGACATAATAACAATATCCTCGTACCCACACGCATCCAAAGTCTCCCTTATATGCCCTACCATCCCATCCATCATCCCCGATGGAGCGACCACATCCGCTCCGCTCTCGGCATACGTCTTTGAGATCTTTCCGAGAATCTCGAGGGTCTTATCGTTCAGGACTCTTTTATTTTTGATCAGACCACAGTGTCCATGAGACGTGTATTCACATAGGCACACGTCCCCAATTACTGTTATATCTCCCACTTCTCTCTTTATCTCTCTTATCGCCCGCTGTATCACTCCCTCTTTGTTATAGGCTTCACTTCCGATCTCGTCTTTCCTCGACGGTATCCCAAACAGAATCACGGATCTTATTCCAAGTTCTCTCACTTCCAATGCCTCTTTTGCAGCATCTTTAATCGAGAATCTATACTGCCCGGGCATTGATTTGATCTCTCTTCTACCTTCTATATTCTCATCGACGAAGATTGGATATATAAGATCCCCCTTTTTAAAAGACGTCTCCTCGATGAGATTCAATTTCCTCAACCTTCTCATCCTGATATTCGGGAATTTTGGGAGCCCATAGAAACTCATTTTAAGATCTCCGAAAATGTCTTTACGGATTCAAGATCTCCATTTCTCGCCAAATATCTCATCTTCTCCACAGGTTTTGCAAGAATTTTATTCTTGATCGCTCTTGCCATATCGTCCATGATCTTTTCAGTATTTTCATCGGGGGAATCAATCATCTCTATTGCCTTTCCAAGCTCTCTTTTTCTTATCTCTTCCGAATAATCATAAATTTTTGCGATTATATCATTTAGCTCTCTCTCCCTCAAAGTTTCTTCCAATCTTTCGATCTCTTCTCCTACCAGATTCTCCACTTTTTCTATCTCTCCCATCCTCTTTTCTAAATTGGTTTTGCTGACGCCTCTCAACGAGTCTATATTATAGAGGCTAACACCTTTTATGGACGCCACCTTCTCTTCTACGTCTCTCGGGTTCGCTATATCGATGATAAAGAGAGATTTATCCCTCCCTGCTACCACCCGCTCAACGGTTTCATATGTCAAGATCGTGTGTGGAGCCCCAGTCGCGGTTATCACAAGATCAGAATCGGCAAGATATCTCTCCTTCTCATCGAATCTCACCGCAGATCCGCCAACCTCTGACGCAAGACACTTCGCATTTTCAAATGTCCTGTTTGCAACGAATACGACACTCCCATCTTTTCCTGAATTTGAGAGGGACTTCGCTACCAGCGTCGCGATCTCTCCTGCCCCAATAACGAGAATTTTTTTATTCTTTAATCCACCGAAAATTTCTTCTGCGAGTCTGACGGCGACGCTTCCAATTGAGACGGAACCCTCGTTAATTTTACTCTCCTTTCTAGCTCTCTTACCAGTTTTTATCGCCCTATCAAAGATTATTTTCAGCTTATCGTTCAGATAATTTTTATCAATTGAGTGGATATATGCATCTTTTATCTGTCCTAAGATCTGGTCTTCCCCTATCACGAGAGATTCCAATCCGCAGGAAAGTCGCATCAAATGTTCTATTGCGTCTCTTTCGGCTAAGATCTCGTAGTTCTTTATGCTTCTCTTCTTGGCGTATTCTTCCAACACCGAAAGAGGGGACGTCACATTTATATACAATTCAAATCGGTGGCATGTCTGAAGGATCAAAAATTCTTTTGTTTTTGTTAAATCTAAATTCGAGTAAGCTTCTTCGATATCTTCGTAGATTATCCTCTCTATATCTTTTATCGTTGCGGTTTTATGTGATAGTGTCAAAAGGGCGATCTCCATATCGTTTCCTCACATGCTTTCTCGCAATTTTTAGCGCTTCTTCAAGATTGGCAGACTCCCATATCTTATCATCATTGAGAATCTCCCATAAAATCTCTTTTCTCTCATCTCGATTCTCGATCTCATCCATTAAAATCTTTCTTATTTTCTCCTGCAGTTCTGCCATCTCATCAAATTTATTCCCCAAAAATTTTTCAAGTTTTACCTTAAGATACTTCGATACCGCGGGGCTGTGCCCTCCTGTAGAGATTGCAATCTCTATATTTCCATCTCTCACAACAGAGGATAAAAAGAGATCTCCAGCTCTATGATTTGTTAAAATCCCTCTCTTCACAGATTCTTCTCTTATAGCGTCGTTGAGTTCTTCATCGTTTGTCGCCGGAACAACGATAAAAGCTCCCTTTAAAAGATCTCCAAATCCTTTGGTGAGATCCCTTTGGATAACTTCCACGTTATCTCTCAAAGATTTTATCTCCTCAGAAAAATTTTTACTGACGATCAATATCTTTTCACATCCGCCTTCGAGAAATTTCTTTGCCTTCCAGCTCCCTAATTCTCCCCCTCCAAATATTACGACTTTTTTATCCTTAAGATCAACGAATATTGGCATCATCTTGATCTGCTTCCACAAAGTTTGCGCGAGGACAAAAAATATAAAAATATATCTCAACCGTATGAAGTCAACGATATATAAAAGCATCGATCGATTACGGATATTATCCTCCAATGCTGGGCACTATCGATTTTTCTAGTGGTTTTCAACTTTTTCACATTTTTCAATAGCCATTTTTTGCATGTTAGAAGATTTTAAAACATATTTTACACAATTTTTTATATTTCGCATCATTATGTTTCAGAT